>JBGOXH010000231.1:0-4726 GCA_041479075.1 Bacteroidia bacterium
CGAAGGATTTACCCCGGATACTTTCATCAACGGATGATGCTACAAGAGCATCTCTTGGAGCTGTCCTTATCCCCTTCCCCACCCTGTCGAACATCCTTACAACAACGATCTGCCATGCTGAAGATACAATACCGGTAAGCGGACGTATAAGGGATGAAATTATGTAGCCAATGAGAACGAGCAGTTTACGTTTCCCGATTTTATCGGATATGATACCGCTGGCAAGCTTCAATAATGCTGCTGTTGATTCTGCAACTCCTTCTATTATTCCCAGAATGAGGGCGCCTGAACCTAACGCAGCTACAAAAACAGGAACAAGCGGGTAGATCATCTCCGATGCTGCATCAGTAAAAAGGCTGACCACCCCTAACATAATTACAACAAAAGGAATACGTTTTTCTGCTTTACCCATGGCCTGATTATATCAAATCAAAATTCTGCAAAAACTATCGTTTCATATAATCGTCGTACAAAACTTCGAGATATGCTTTCCCTAATTTCCCGGCAGCTTCGGGATGTGCTCCGGACTCAAGCACAGAACTTCCAAGCTTATGATCATAAATATACTTTGAAGTGTCGGTAATGAAGCCAAAACCTTCATTAAAAACGTAAAAAGCAAATGAGTTCGATTCTTCCGACAACAGGTCTTTGCTAAAAGGGTAATTTTCATCCACATCCAGATCAAGCTGATGCAGTACTGTCAGCGGAATATCGACTTGGCTCCCTATCTTATTAACCTCGGAACCCTTGATTGCAAGAGCACCTCCGAGCCAGAGCATAGGAATCCTGAATACTTCCTCAGAATATGACTGTACATCAATTGAATTCCTTCTGTAGTGATCAGCAACAACAACAACAAGTGTGTTTTTCCACCAGTCAGTCTTTTTAGCCCAATCCAGAAATTCACCAACAGATTTATCGGCGTAATAAATTGAATTCCTGAATTTTGTGAATTCATCGTTGCCAGTAAAGACAGGTTCCATCGGTACATCGAATGGTTCATGACTTGAAAGGGTCAGCACTGCCTTTATAAACGGTTCTTTTACCTTTTTCATGGAATCTCTTAGAGCTCCGAAAAGAATATGATCGGGAACACCCCATTCAGAAATACCACTAACAGAGATGAAATTGTCCTCTGCAATAATTTTTTTAAATCCTGAATTTATTACATATGAATGAAAGTTTGCAAAATTTATCTCACCGCCATACCAGAATTCCGAATCATATCCCAATCCGTTCATACTTTTAATTATACTATTCAGCGACTGAGTCTTTTTTGGCTCTTTCATAATCGAAACAGTCGGTTGTGCAGGATAGCCATTTAAAATAGCAGGGGTCGATTTATCAGTCCTGTTACCGGAGGAAAAAAAATGTGTAAAGAGGATTCCCTCCTTACAATACCTGTTAAAATTAGGTGTCGTAAGAGAATCGCCGCCAAGAGGACCGGTCAGCGCGCTCCCAAAACTTTCAAGTATTATTATCAGAATGTTTGGTCTGTTATTATTGATAACTTTTACAGGAGTACCTTTTTTATTTATCAATGTTTCCGTTAATGCTTTTGCAGATGATAGGTCTGTGAACTCATAAGGGTTTTTTGAGGGTTTTCTGTTAACAAATGAGGAGCCGACATTCCATACAACATTAATTGCAGTATGATTTATAAACATTTCGGTACTGAAATAGGCAGCTCCAGCATTCATCGGGGCAACACCGACTCCGCCTCTAATCGGAAGAATAAGCGAGCTCCAAAGAACCGTAAAAAAGAACATTGCAGGTAACCACAGTTTTATCCGCTCAAATCCATCAAATAATCTGTTTACAAATTTCCAATACAAAAAAATAAATACTGATGACAAAAGGATAATTCCGAAAATTACTCCGGCCATCTGAAATGGAGTTACTGACGCTGCAGCATCTTTTGGTGTACTCAGGTATAACAGAGGAGTATAATCCATCCGGAATCCCCAGTATTTATAGAGTAAGGTGTCGGCAATAACTATACATGAAGAAATTAAAACGATGATATAAGTGTACCACTTTAGAAAAACCTTATACCAGTTACCGTTAAAATAAACTCCCGGTATTAAGAATAGCATAGGAATCAGGAGGATATAGCCAGTTGCAGAAATATCCAGTTTAAGCCCATGCCAGAAAGTTCCTGCCAGTGAACTAAAACTAAATTGTGATGCCTCTGCCCAATGGACTAAAATAAATATCAGCCTGGCAATAAAAAAGAAGAAAAGCCAGAAAAGTGAATAGGAAAATACAGCAATAAGTCTTTTTTTCATATTAATTTACCGGGGCTTTATTCCCATTTTTATAAAACCCTATCAGAGAAGCAGTTATTATCACCATACCTGTTATAGTAAGCCATTCCGGTTTCTCTCCCGGAACAAGCAGCCAGCTTAGAATTGCTCCGACAACCGGAATTATAAATTTAAAAAGATTAAGTTCCGATACTTTGACCTGAGGTCTCTGAAGCAACTTGAACCATAACGAAAAAGCAAAAGCCGACATAAAGCTGAGCCAGATCAGATCCAGCCAGTACTCAGTTGGCATAGGAACCTCAGGTCTCTTTTCAAAGGGTATTGAAAGCAAATAGATTATTATTCCTCCAATGAAAAGTGATGCTGAACTAAGAACAAATGGATTCATCCCTTTGCTTTTCAATGAAACCAGAACGTTGCTTGTCGCAGTAGCTATGTTTGCTCCCAGTATCATAAATACACCAATCAATTCGATAGTGCTACCGAGCTTAAAAGCCTGTCGTCCGGCACTGATCAGGATAACGCCGGTTATACCAAGAACAATTGTTATAATTTTCCTTTTTGTCAGCTTATCGCCCTCATGCATCATTGCGGCGATTACTGCAGTAACAAGTGGTTGTGATCCGACAATGACCGCTCCGAGAGCTCCCGGGACAAGATTTAAACCAAGATAAAACAGGATATAATTAATGAGAGTCTGTAACAGAGTAATCCAGAAAACAATCTTCCAATGTTCCCTAACCATTGAAAAAAACAGCTTCGGTCTTACAGTAAAAGGGAAGATCATAAGTCCGGAAATAATAAAACGGATACCGGCAAAATGAAGCGGAGTGTCATATTGAAGGCCAATCTTAATACCCGCATAAGCAGTAGACCATAACAGACAGGCAACAATAGCCCAGAATATCGTATTGTCTTTCTTATCCACCGGAATATTTTGGCGGCAAATATCAGAAAAAATTTAAGATTTTATTTAATAGATTTGCTTAAAGATTACTAAAGAAATATGACAATTGCCGATTACATTGCAAATCAATTATTTAATGTTGGTGTCCGTTATGTCTTCGGTATTCCGGGAGCTCCTTCAATACCTTATATGGAAGCTTTTAAAAACGCCGGAATTGAATTCATTCTCACGTCCAATGAAGCTTCCGCCGGTATAATGGCTGTTGTATCAGCAAGACTTACCGGCATTCCAGGTGTTTGTCATGCAACGTTTGGTCCGGGAGCAACAAATTTATCGACTGGTGCGGGCAGTGCTCTTCTCGACAGGTCGCCTGTTATTTTTTTTACAAGTGAAATGGATGACAGGATGATCGGCAGGACAGCCCAGATGAATATTAATCATCAGAAGCTTTATGAACCTTTGACTAAAGCAACTTTCAGATTAAATTCACGTAATGTTACTGAAGTAATATGTAGTGCATTAAAGTTATGCAGGGAGGAGTATCCGGGGCCCATCCATATAGGTATTCCATCAGACATTGCTGATCTTGCAATAACTGATTCTCCTGAAATCGTTTCAGATATCAAACCACCGGTACAACATAATGATTCCCAAAAGATTATATCAGTTCTTAGAAGCTCACGCCGGCCTCTGCTCGCAGTTGGACTAACTGCAAAACGATTCGGAATTAGATCTGAATTACTTTCCTTCCTCGATAATTATAAGATTCCGGTAGTAATCACACCCATGGCAAAAGGAATAATCCCCGAAGGACATCCCTCTTATGTTGGTGTTTTGTTCCATGCCCTGAGTGACTACCTGAAGGATATTTATGATAAAACTGATCTTGTTATCGGGTTAGGCTATGATCCGGTAGAATATAATTATGAGTCATGGATGCCCAATGTGCCACTTATTCATTTTGACACAAAAGAGACCGATTTACCTGAGAGTGGTGATGTTACACGATTTATCGGGCAGCCAGAAGATTGGTTCCGGATGCTGCAAAACCTTAACGCCGGTTCATTGATTTTTGAAAAGACTGTAATTAAAGGCATCCGCGATGAGATGTTATCAGTATTTAACGGATTTTCAGGTCATTTCGGACCTGTGGCAGCTCTTAAAATATTAAGAGAAGAATTACCTGATAATTTGATACTTACAGCCGATGTCGGATCTCATCTTCATCTTGCAGGTCAGTACTGGGATAAAGGAGATTTCATTATAACCAACGGCTGGTCAGGAATGGGATTTGGAATACCAGCTGCAATAGCAGCAAAGATTAACAGACCTGAATCGACAGTCGCGTGTATTACCGGCGACGGTGGATTCCTGATGACAGCTGGTGAAATTATTACAGCAAGAAGATTAAACCTTCCTATAATAATTGTTGTATTTTCCGACGGCGAACTTAACCTCATCAGACTGAAACAATCATGGAAAGAGCTTCCTCCTTATGGAACAATTCTTTATAATGATGATCTTTTCGGTGCCGACAAATTTCTTGGAGTAA
>JBGOXH010000102.1:0-9436 GCA_041479075.1 Bacteroidia bacterium
GGTTGGGTAAAGTTTGACGAAATCAGGGATATTCTCGCAAAATATGAGATCTTTTCTACAAAAAATGATGCTCAGAGAATTTCGTTCGATGATTTTTTCATGCAGAGAAGATTTAGCAGTTATATGTTAGGCGAATCAAACGTGTACAATGACAGGAAAATAAATGAATATCTGGCAGGTAAACCTGCCCTTTTCGAAGCCGAACGTATTAAAAACGAGCTGTTTAATATTGAACACGATCTTTGGGAATACTAGGCCCCCAAACCCCCTAAAGCCTGCCTGCCGGCAGGCAGGGGGGCTTTAATCTGTTGACAATTAATATTTATATAAAAAGAGACTTTAAATTAAAGCCTCTTTTTTTTGTCTAATTGTTTGTGCCTCTAAATTCCGCCAAGCGGAACTTTATCTATACCCCCTTTAGGGGGCTAGGGGGCAAATTTCATAGATACTTCTCTTTCGTTTCTTTCTTCACGTCCTCCAGGTAATTCTTAATATTTTGCTCTTCTTCTTTTTTAACAATAAGAAGAACATTATCCGATTCGACAACAATATAATCTTTCAATCCCTGTATCACAGCAACCTTGCCGGAAGAAATATTAAAGATATTTCCCCTGTTATCGTACGAAAAAATATTACCGCTAATTCTTGAATTCCCGCTTTTATCGAGTAAAGAATGACCATAAAGAGAACTCCATGTACCCAGATCTGACCAGCCGATGTCGGTACACATAACATACACATTATCAGCTTTCTCCATAATGCCGTAATCGATTGAAATGCTTTTGCATTCAGCATACGTTCTTGCGATAAAGCTGTTTTCCTGTTTCGTTCCAAATAGTTTTTTGCCCTCATCAAAGGCAGTAAACATGTCGGGCAGGTATTTTTCGAAAGCTGCTATGATTGATTTTATGTTACAGATGAAAATTCCGGAATTCCAGTAAAAATCGCCACTTTGTATAAATACTTTTGCAAGTTCAATATTCGGTTTTTCAGTAAAAGTCTTCACTTTAAGCAGGTTACTGTATCCTTTAACCGGCTTTTTACGGTCAGCCTGTATATAACCATATCCGGTTTCAGGCCTGTCGGGTTTTATCCCTAATGTCAGCAATACATCATTATCTTTCACAAAATCCATGCTTTCCTCTATCACTTTGCAGAATTTGTCTTCCTTAACTATCAGATGATCTGCCGGTGTGATGGTAATAACAGCATCAGGATTTTCCTTTAATATTCTGAAAGTTCCGTATGCCAGACAGGGTGCTGTATTGCGGCGAAAAGGCTCGGCCAGTACATTGGAAGGGGCAATTCCAAGCTGTTCAATTACAATATCTTTATGTTCTGCACTTGTGACAATAAAAATATTTTCTTCCGGACAGTTGGATTTAAACCTTCTGAAAGTCTGCTGAATCAGGGTTTCGCCTGTTCCAAGTATATCAAGAAATTGTTTAGGTTTGCTTCGGCGGCTTAATGGCCAGAATCGGCTCCCTACCCCCCCCGCCATGATAATTACATACTTGTTGTCCATGAGTGATTCCTTAAATTTTATACATTTTTGCAAATATATAATTAATTATGCATCTCCTTTTAAAACCTTTGTCAGGGAAATACATTAAATATTTGTAATTTTAACCTTTGTTAATTATGTGGAATGATTAGGTTTCTGACATTATTCGGACGCTATTTTCTTCTTCTTAAGAAGGTTTTTTCCAAACCTCAAAAACCCTCATTATATTATAAACAAACCATGCATGAGCTGGTTTATCTCGGGCTCAATTCTGTGGGTATTATTACGGTTATTTCAGTCTTTATGGGAGCGGTAATTACGCTCCAGACTATTTATAATACTGAAAATCCATTTCTTCCATCATATATAGTTGGTCTTGGCTGCCGCGATTCAATTATTCTTGAATTTTCATCAACCATTACGGCTTTGATACTTGCAGGAAAAGTGGGTTCAAATATTGCATCTGAAATAGGTACAATGCGTATTACAGAACAAATTGATGCTCTTGAAATGATGGGAGTCAATTCTGCATCATATCTGATACTCCCTAAAATAATTGCCGCTGTTCTTTTTAATCCTTTTCTTACGCTTATCAGCATTTGTGTCGGTATCCTGGGAGGATGGTGCGCTGTTATACTTACCGGTGCGATGACTTCGGAAGATTTTATCTATGGAATTCAATATGCTTTTATTCCTTATTATATAACTTATTCGTTAATAAAAACTGTAGTTTTTGCTTTTATAATTACCACTGTTGCAGCATTTGAAGGTTATTATGTAGATGGAGGATCACTTGAAGTAGGAAGGGCAAGCACTAAAGCAGTAGTGTTCAGCAGCATCCTTATTTTGTTGTTTAATTTAATTCTTACTCAGCTCCTTCTGTCATGATTAGGGTCAAAAATATTAATAAATCGTTCTACGATAAGAAGGTGCTGGATGATGTCACTGTCAGTTTTGAAAGTGGTAAAACAAATCTTGTTATAGGTCGCAGCGGTTCCGGAAAAACTATATTGCTCAAATCAATTGTCGGACTTCATGAAGTAGACAGCGGCGAAATCTGGTTTGATGACGTTCTCTTTAATAAGCTCGATTTTAACGGGAAGCTGGAGATTCGCAAAGAGATGGGAATGCTTTTCCAGGGAAGCGCTCTTTTTGATTCCCTCACAGTTGAACAAAATGTCAGGTTCCCTCTTGATATGTTTACAAATAAAAGCCCGTTTGAAAAAATTGATAGGGTTAATTTTTGTCTGAAGAGAGTTGATATAATAAATGCCAATCAGTTATTCCCGGCAGAATTATCAGGAGGTATGAAAAAAAGAGTCGCTATCGCCAGGGCAATCTCTTTAAATCCCAAATATCTCTTTTGTGATGAGCCTAACTCAGGACTCGATCCTATAACCGCCATCCTTATCGATGCTCTTATAAAAGAGCTCACTGAAGAATATAATATGACAACAATAGTCAATACTCACGATATGAATTCGGTAATGGAGATTGGAGAAAAAATAACCTTTATTGATGAAGGCAAAATCTGCTGGGAAGGCACTAAACATGAAATCCTTCATTCCGACTGTGAAATATTAAATGATTTTGTGTTTGCCAACTCCCTGGCAAAACAGTTAAGATCGTCAGATAAATAAAAACTCTTCTTACTGAAAATTCTTATCGAACCACAATCATTGGCCTGTCTGTTTTCTTCGTTATAGGTTTGCCAAAAACAATATTCATTCCAAAACTAAGATTAAATAGGTTCATATTCTGTGGAACAGGTATAGGTGAATATTTCCCGTTGTCGCCCGTTTCAACATAAACTTTCCCCCAAGTAAGCGGAATTTTATCCGCAATTACATAAAACTGTACAATACTACCTGTCTTAAAGGCAAGGCCGAAGCCAAGGTTGTTATAACTGTAATTGGCAATTGTATAACTAGCACTTGCCGATAGCATTCTTCCAAGATATGCATTTGCTGAGAGTGTAACAGATTCTCTTACCGTGCCTGCATAAAACCTGGTATTGGACAACACTCCCAAAGAAATTACAGGCAATAAATTTATGCTAACTCCTGCAGAGATTCCCATCGGAAGATATGTTCTAAAGGATTTAGGTGTTGTACCTTTAAAACTGTTTTTTACTGTATCTATTAAAGAATTCGCAAAGTCATCTGCTGAAATAGTCGTATCATTAACGACATCCTTTAGGGTGATACCAGGCAGATTAAAAGTGTTGTTTGCTTTATAGCTTTGGAGATCGTGCTTCCAGTTTATAAATCCCAGATCGGTAACACTTGCCGAAATAGTAAAAAATTTACCCAGGTTATAAACGGCACCTACGTCTATAGCTGCCCCAATGTTTGAAACAGGAATTTTCAGATAATCCAAAATTAAACCTTTATAGTTTACTCCTTTAATTGTATCAGGTTTGCCAAAGAAATCAAAAGAAAAATTTTTTATATTATTATCATATAAAATATTATTCAGCGTTTCTTTTCCGCTTACATTCATCATAGCATCTGCAGTTACAGTCTGGCTGGAATCACTATTGACCTTCATAGTAAGTGATTTGTTATCCAGTGACGCCGAAGCTATTCCCGATAACAGTTTAACTTTTGCACCTATTCTTAAGTTTTTCGTGATATTCTTGGAAAATCCTAATCCATATTCCCTGTAATACTGAGCCTGTAAATTCATATCTGACAAATCAATTGTCTTACCAATAAGATTGATCGGTTCTGTCATATATAATTGAAGCAAGTCACGAGGAAATACCGTTTTTGCATTTATCTTGTCAACAACATCAAGGAATATATATAAATCTTTGCCGAATGATAGGCCTAATCCTAAAAGTTGAATACTTGCATCGGTTGTTATTGTATTATGGTCCTTTAGTTTTCCTGCCAATTTGTTAAGATCAAAAATTGGGGTTTCAAGGAAAGCCGAATCAATTTTGGTACCTGAAGGAAGAATATCAGATACATGGAGAAAATTATTTCCGAATTCAGAATTTGTCCCTGTAACTATCGGAAGTCCGATATAAAACTTATCAGAAGGCTTTATTGCAGGGTTAAGAAGATGATTTTGAGGCAGTTTCATATAATAAAGGACCTGGCTGTTCTGGGATGTTGCGTCTAAACAAACAGCTGTAATCAGCATCAACAACAAATATTTTGATTTCCCATTCATAATACTACTTATTTGTTTTCTGTATCCAGCTTATAATTATACAAAAATCGGTCAGTTCCTCCAACTATCAGATGCCAACCGCTTTTTTCCGACAATTTCCCGATTGAGAACATCGAGGCTCCTCTTAATGGAAATCCATTCATAGTGTCTCCGTTTCTGTCTATCAGATATATGAGATTTTTCTTAATGTCAAAAACTCCGATTTTCATGTCGGATGATGAAAAAACAAAATTTATAGGACCTCCCAGTTCATCTGAACTGAATTCCCTTTTAAATATTTCTGTACTATTATGATTATAAAGATACAATATACCTTTGTCAATAAAAATATATTCGCCATAACCATCTCCATTTACGTCAAAAATATCGAACAAATGGTCACTGGAAAACACCCTTAATGTGAATTTTTTCACACTTCCGTCAAAATAAATATGCTGAATTGTACCATCAGGCGCAGTGCATACTACCGACGGAGGAGTCCCGGAAATTAACCTGATGGAAGATCCTTTTGCTTTTGTTACCGGCTCTTTAAGTGTTAGTCGTGGATTGCCGGAACGGTCGATAAAATATAATGATGCTTCATCTGAAATAATGAGGTAATCTTTCCCGGAAACCCTGAACCAATAGATCTCCGAATTAACATAACCATTTGTTCTGAAAGATTTCCATCCCTTAACCACGCTTCCGGTTTTATCATAAGCATAAATCATCTTATCTTCGCCGGCAATCAAAAGCCTGTAATTGCGGTTACTATCATAATCAAAAAGAGCAAGAGAATTTGTTGCAGGAGATCTAAGTTCTACCGGGTATCTTTCAACATAATTTCCATTCCTGTCAAGAAGATGAAGGTATTTCTTTCCGGAAAAAAGTAACTGGTATTTACCATTTCTGAAATAATCAATCATATAAATCGTTCCCATTATCCGCTCTCCCAGAGGCACTTTCCAGAGTATCCGTCCTGCAGCATTTATAAGGTACGCATTGTTTTTCAAGTCCTGAATGAAAATCTCCCTGGCACCTGTAATATGATTTGTAAAAAAGAACGGTTTAACAGCTGCAACAGTATCTAATAATGTTTCCCACTCAGTATTTGATTCTTCTCTTGCTTCTTCTTTAAACCTTATAGATAAACTATTATATATCATATCATTACTTGATATGAACTGATACCCGGCTGCCTGAATTTTATTCAGGGAATTTTTATTCGACCTCAAGGTCTTAATAATATCTTCGTTGAAATAGCAAGCGAGATAATCAATAATGCGTGATGGCACACAATAGAAGAAATATCCGGCAATGCTTGGAAGAGAGCCCTCAAAATCCCTGTAAGTCAAATCGTTTGCAAGAGTTTTGTTTAACAGGTTATCATATAAAAGCCTAGAAATGGTAATATATGAATTGCCGGTTATCAGGAAATTGTCATAAAAGGCAAAATAGGAATCGTCGAAATCCTGAACAAAACCGGGGAGCATGGCTGATGCAAAACCCTTATAATGTGTTAAATAGATAGGTATTTTTATCTGTTCGTCAGGTTGAAAGGAGAAAATATTGTCTTTATTAATTTCCGGACCGAATTCGTCAATAAATATTTTTTCAGCATATACACGGTTTTTAAGCTCATAAATCATAAGGGTATTCTGGTCGACAGATCTTTCCTTAATATCAATATACGCTTTGGTTACCTCTTCACCTGTATATTCACGCAGTTTATTTGCAAGATCTGCTGCTTTCGTCCCTGTTGGCGGCTTTGCTTGTGGTGCTGCATTTAGTAAAATTGATTCAAAAAGCACTGTGGCTGATGGAAGTATTTTGTATGTATGAAATAATCCTGGTGTTCCAGATTTGTATTTATTAAAGAATTCTTTTGGATTAAGACTTTCAGTATAACCGCTCATCACCAGGCCATTTTCGTTAAGATAGATATCTGCGCCTGCACATCCTGCAAGATTTCCGATTTTTTTAGCTGATGTAGCATATTCCTGCCTGAAAGCAGACCTGAACAGAAGAGGCAGATTACTGAAGATCACAAATATCTTATCTTCATTTTTCCCCGATGCCTGTAAAATTCTTGAAAAACCCGGCAGGCTTCTAATATCACTTTCACGGGTTGTCTGAGCAATAGCATTTTTCATCATTTCTTCTGAAGAAGCGCAGATAAACAATCCGCTAATGATAGAAACAAACACTGCTCCTTTCTGGTTATCAAGTGTATATGGGAGTTCAACGACACTTTTGCCGTAAACACTTTTTTCATTTATTGTTTTGATTCCTGCAAGCTTAAGCATTTCTTTTAGCTGCTTTAACCTGATTTCTGAAGAAACAGCCATAGAAAGTATTGATTGCAGCTTTCTATCTGTTGATAAACTAAACGAAATAATGGCAGGACTCCCGCTAATTATTTTTTTATATACTGTTTTATTCAGCTGATCAGCCAGAAATCTTGTTTTTTTACTAAGGATCTCAAATTTTTTTATCTTTCCGGCTTCTCCAAACAAACCTTTTCCTGTTGTCAGCGAATTGATGAAATTCTGTAAATCAATGGTTTCAATAATAATACAAGCGTCAGAAGAAATTGCTTTGTAAGGATCTGTCAGCAGAACTCTTCTGCCCTGCTGAAGAAAATAACCAAGCACTGTAAGACCGAAGAGTAAAAATATTGCTAGAATAATTGCGATCCGTTTTCTCACGGCAGGAGCGTTAATTTATGATGTATATCTAAGCTTCTTCAATCACTTTCCAGCCGATTGCTTCAGCAAATGCATTAACCGGATCTTTCAGGTCACCGTAAAATGTAACTCTGTGCCAGCCCCATTTATCCCACATTCTAAATAATTTTTCCAGATCGCCTACCGGCTCGGCACATAATTTTGTTCTGCATGCTCTGTCGTCCGGATCGTTGTCCAGCGATACAGCCTGGTGAAATAATATCTCTTTACGCGACGGGCTGATTTCAAGGGTTGTTGTCATATAGTTCTTTGGCAGAATCGATTGAACAGAAGCTCCGTTTCTGTCTTCAGAATGAGTCATGATTCTGAATGGATTTGCTTTTCCCGTGGGACCAAAGACTTTGTTTGAAGCTACGCAATGGGCATATATTATTTGCCGTTTGGAAGTGTCAATTACAGGATCCGAAATAAATCCCGGCCTTCCGCCAGTCATAGTCGAAAATGCAAGCATGGTCGCGGTAGAATTTACATCACATTCACAACCACCAACAAGTCCCTCGTTGCAGAGTTCATGAAAACCAAGACACGGATAAGCATGTATATGGCCTCCATAAAATCCGCCCAGACAGTTAACAGTTATCGCTTTTGCATTGTGATTCTTCATTACATTCTTCATAGCCAGATACATAGCAGCCGATGTAAGCAATGTTTCGTAGTTTACATTTATTATTTCCAACGCAGATTTTTGCCATTTCCTGGCTATTTCATCTGATTCATCCTTATCGGCTTTGCTCCATGCATCATTTATTTCTGAAAATGGGATATATTCAACAGGAATACCCATAACACGATCAGCAATTTTAGCTGTCTGGTCCCTTACTGCCAGAATTTTCGAATTGAACAACAGACTTGTGCACTCCCGGGGAGATAACGATTTTATCTTATTTGACTTCACAGAGTAATGTCCTGCAGCCGGAGTTGAATCCAGACGCGCTTTTTCAGTTGCTGTGACAAAATCGGCAACTGATCCTCCGTTTTTCACTATGCTAAAGCAGCTGACAGCAGCAATAAGGTCTTCCATGTGCGATGAAGCCACAAATCCCAGATTGGGTATTTTATTGCTCAAAAAAGAGGCGGTATAAACAAGAAAACCACCACTTCCGCCAAACTGAAAATCAGCATAAATCACCGGTTTTCCCGTTTTAACTATTGTTTGCACAACACTGTTCCAGCAATTCATCTGGTACACCAGATATCCGTCAATATTTTCATTAGCATCCTGTTCGACTATCTTTTTAGCATCCTCCTCTCCTGTTGCCATTACCGGAATAAATTCATAATCCGGGAAATTTTTCATCAGGGTGGTATTTATTTTCTCCATTGCCGGATTAAAATCAAATCCAACATTTGGCCAGTCGGGTTTTGTCTGAACAGGTCCATGAAGTGAGTAAAGAATTCGTATTCTCGTCTTCGATAAAGCCTTCCCCGAAGAATCGGAAGGATTAATGAAGGGAATTGGCCTTAATGCCATACAGGCTGCGCATGCTGAACATACAGATATAAAACCACGTCTTGTAACATTTGTTACATTTTTACGATTAAGGCTGCTTTGCATATTTAACTCTTTATTTCTCATAGGAAAATATTTAATGTCGTCATTTACAGATCATTAAATTTACATAATATTAGCCAAAATAAGCATTTATCCGGGCGCTTTTCCCTTAATAAAGGATAAAATTATTATACAGGGATAATTTTTGGCATATAATTTGATTTAATATCAGTACACAGGCAATCTCAATCATAAACTTGATTCTTCAAGTTCAGCCAGGTCAAAAGCCTGGCTTTCTTTATTATGTCAGAATGATTTATACCCGATTATTTCCCTTACTTCGCGAATAGTTTTTGAAGCGCTAGCCCTGGCTTTTTCTGCTCCATCGGATACTACTTTTGCAAGGTATTTTTTATCAGAAAGAATCAGGTTAATCTTTTCCCTTATCGGGTCAGTAACCTTAATTATATCTTCTGCAAGCTGCTTTTTCATATCGCCATAGCGTATTTCGCATGAAGCATGTTTTTCTGTGAA
>JBGOXH010000059.1:0-12925 GCA_041479075.1 Bacteroidia bacterium
GATAAATCCTAGCGTGATCTGTATGGAGTCAGCCGGATGTTTCCTGAGCTCCCTGTTAATAGTCTCCTCTATATAAAAATAATCAGGTTCCCCATCCTTATCAATACGCATGAAATTCAATGCCGGCAGCAGAACCGACTTAATGTTTTTCTCTTTAAGGAGATGCTGAAACAATGAGGTTGATATAAGTTCTCCCTGCGCAAGAATGGCTTTTTCCTGAAGTTTTGTAAATACCCTGAGTGTAAAATTGTTTATGTAATCGAAGTGTGAGTTTATAAGCTCATGACCAGTTTTTATAAACTCCTCGGTTGTATACAGATCGTCAACAACCTTATGATATTTTTCCCTCAGCGACTCTATCTTTACTGATGCCTCATTGACATTATCGCTGTAAAGAAAATCAGCAATTTCAACCAGACTGTTTGTAGTACCCGCCATCGCTGAGAGTACAACTATTTTTTTCTCATTGTCCGTAATCAGCGGAATAAGAGCCTTCATCCTTTCGGGATTTCCTACCGAAGTCCCGCCAAATTTCATGATTTTTACTATGTTCATTTTTCTCTTTGCATTAAAAAAAAACCTGCACTTCAGGCAGGTCCCGGCATCAGAAACACTAAGTCAATGATGATTCAGACCCGTCATCCGGATTCTTCATCAGCCAAAAGAGTTTTTTTATCTGGTTATACATATTATTATTATCAGGAAGCAAAAATATACTTTTATATTATATGAAATAATTTGTTTCTGTTTTTTTTGATTTTTTGTTACATTTGCAGCCGCTCTGATAAATTATAACAGAGTAGTTCTTTATTAAATTTAAGTTTAAAATTTTAATCGCACAGAGCGCAGAGCTCAGGGCACAGAGTCGATTCATTCATTGAGCTCTGAGCCCTGTGCCCTTTGCTCTGAGCCTTTAAAAAAGCCCAGATGGCGAAATTGGTAGACGCGCTAGTTTCAGGGACTAGTGTCAGTGATGATGTGCAGGTTCGAGTCCTGTTCTGGGCACCTTCGAAGATAAAAGACAAAAGATAAAAGACAAAAGAAAAAAGAAAAACAAGTCTTTACTTCTTAAACCTTCTTTGATCTTTGATCTTTTATCTTTGATCTTGTTTCTGCCCAGATGGTGAAATTGGTAGACACGCCAGCTTGAGGGGCTGGTGCCGGCAACGGTGTGCAAGTTCGAGTCTTGTTCTGGGCACAAAACCGGATTGTCAATGACAGTCTGGTTTTTTTATTTTAATGATTTAACGGAAGAATTTTGCACTTTTGCGTACTGAAACTATGTAACGTGTCATTCCATTAATTTATCTGACCATTAAAATGAAAAAATACTTTGTTTTTCTTATTGCACCCTGCATATTGATCGGAAATCTTAAATCATTTCCTTCAGTAATTTCTCCTGATAATATCGTTCCCGAGTTAAAATGGGCTGAAAAAACAGGTGCAAAAAAAATGCCGCAGGGAAAGAAAATATTCAATGTTTCTGCATATGGTGCAAAAAATGATGGCTCGACACTGAATACAAAAGCTATTCAGGATGCCATTGATACCTGTGCAATGAAAAGGGGAGGAGTGGTAGCTTTTGATACCGGATCATATGTCACAGGTTCAATATTTATTAAAAAGGGAGTGACTCTACTTATTGGGAAAAATACACAAATACTTGGAAGTCAGGATATTGCAGATTATCCGGAAATTGATACACGCATCGCCGGTGTTGAAATGAAATGGCCGGCTGCTCTGATAAATGTCCTCAGTCAGGATAAAGTAGCAATTACCGGAGAAGGAATTATTCATGCCAGGGGAAAACCATTCTGGAATAAGTATTGGGAGATGCGAAGGGATTATGAAAAAAGAGGACTCCGGTGGATTGTCGATTACGATTGCAAAAGACCAAGAACGCTTCTTATTTCGGGTTCATCGAATGTCACAGTAAAAGGGATCACTCTTAAGCAGGCTGGTTTCTGGACAGTGCAGATTCTTTATTCAGATCATGTCACTGTTAATAAAATAACAATCCTTAACAATGTAGACGGAAGCGGTCCGAGTACAGATGGCATTGATATAGATTCATCATCGTGGATACTGGTTGAGAATTGTGATATAGACTGTAATGATGATGACTTCTGCCTGAAAGCCGGGCGCGATGCTGATGGACTGAGAGTGAACCGCCCGACTGAATATGTTGTGATCCGGAACTGTATTGCACGCAGGGGTGCAGGACTTGTAACCTGCGGCAGTGAAACATCGGGCAGCATAAGGAATGTGCTGGCTTACAACCTGACTGCTAATGGTACCACGAATTGCATCAACTTTAAATCAGCAATCACACGGGGAGGAACTGTAGAGAACATTTATATTCATGATATTACGATGAATAATGTCGGGACGATGCTTCGGGCCACAATGGACTGGAATCCGAGCTACAGCTATTCAACGCTTCCGAAAGAATTCTCATACGATAGTATTCCCTCACACTGGAAAGTAATGCTTCAGAAAGTGACCCCGGAACAGGGAACTCCTCATTTTAAGAATGTACATCTGTGGAACTTTACGGGTACTGTGAGAGGCTCTGCCATTTCTGTTTCAGGTATGAAAGAGTCGCCAATAGAAAATTATTTTCTATCAGATATAAATGTCGAAGCCCGTTCTCCTGGCGAAATATCCTTTGGAAAAAGCTGGAGATTCAAGAATGTAAGGATCAAAACTCAAAGCGAAGCTGCAATAAAGATTCAAAATTCTGATGATATGCAGGCAGAGCTATCTCCTTAATTAAACAGGAATCTATGTTTAAGAAATGCTGAGAGTAGCAGGTATCTTCCTGTTTATTAACGAATTATTTCATTGCAACAAACCATGATCTGCGAAAATATGCGTTATCTGCGGGAAATAAAAGTTCACTTAAATGATTAAATTTACCAGTCAATTTTCTGAAAATGGCTAAATCCACTCCTTGGAGATCGGAACGAAGCGGGAGGCAAGTGGTGGGTTTAAAAAGAATGAATGAAATAGAAATCATATTGCAGTGTTACAGGGAATTATTCGGAAAAGATGAAATAAAGATTGATCCTCTTCCGAAGTCTGGTTCTGACAGGAAATACTTCAGAATTACCTTGTCACAAAAAAGTGTAATTGGTACATTTAATCCGGTTAAAGAGGAAAATGAAGCTTTTATAGGTTTTACAAAACATTTTATTTCCAAAGGCCTTCAAGTACCGGAAATATATGGCTATGTCCCCGAAAAACATGTTTATTTTCTTCAGGATCTTGGTAATACAAACCTTTTTACATGGCTCACCAATAGAAAAGATCCTTCACGGTTCGACAATAAAACAAAATCCTTTTATCACAAGATCCTTGATAACCTGATTCTGTTTCAGACAAAGGGTATTGATGGGTTGAATCTTAATCTGTGCTATCCCCATAAAAGCTTTGACCGTCAGTCGATGATGTGGGATATGAATTATTTTAAATACATGCTACTGAAGCTCCTGGCTGCACCATTTAATGAGCAGCGTCTGGAGCATGATTTTAATTCTCTGGCAGACTATCTTTTAATGGCCGGACAGGAATTTTTCCTTTACAGGGATTTCCAGACCGCAAATATCATGGTGGTAGGAGAGGAGCCGTGGTTTATTGATTACCAGGGTGGCAGAAAGGGAGCTCCGCAATATGATGTTGCTTCTTTATTGTACGATGCTAAAATTCCAATGTCGCAGTCTGACAGGGAAGAACTTCTTGAATATTACACTGGTAATTTCTGTTCAGTCACTAAAAAATATAAAAGAGAATTCAATAATTACTTTATGTGTTTCTGCATGATCCGGCTTATGCAGGCGCTTGGTGCTTTCGGTTTCAGAGGACTGTACGAACAAAAGCCAACTTTTACGGAGAGCATTGTACCAGGTGTGAATCTGCTTTTGCAGGTTATCAAATCGGCTGAAAAATATATTAATCTTCCGGAATTGTACCAGACTGTAAGATCAATTCCGGGAACAGAAATGTTCCGGAGATTAACTTTAAAAAATTAATGTAATACTTATGAAAGCAATGATCCTTGCTGCAGGGAAAGGAACAAGGCTTGGGAAGATAACTGAAAAAATTCCCAAGGTACTGGTAGATATCAACGGGAAGAGCCTGCTTCATTTAGCTGTTGAGAAATGCACTGCATCAGGATTCGCCGACATTATAATTAATGTGCACCATTTCGCTGACATGGTTGAAGAGGAGATAAGAAAGCTTAACAAATTGGGATTCAGGATCACTGTTTCAGATGAGCGGGATATGCTTCTTGAAACCGGCGGTGGATTATATAAAGCCAGGGAATTCTTTGATAAAGATCCATTCCTGCTATACAATGCAGATATTGTAACGGATTTGGATATCAGCACTTTATATAACTTTCACCTGAGGAAAAAAGGTCTGGCAACTCTTGCTGTCAGGCACAGGGAAGGAATAAGGTATTATCTTGTGAATGCGGAAGGGTTGCTTCGCGGTTGGGTCAATAAAGCTACAGGAGAAAGGATAGTGACCGGCCCTGAGAATGAGGAATTATCGGAAATTGCTTTTTCGAGCATACACATAATAAATCCTGAGATATTCCGGTATATGACCGAAGGTGTATATACTTCGACTGCTTTGTATCTGCAACTGGCATCTTCGCATAGTATTTACACCTGCTTGTCCGATGGTGGATTTTGGGCAAATGTCGGAACACCTGAAATACTGGAAGAAGTCAGGGCACATCTGCGAAAAGCTTTTTAAAATACGAATATTTAGATCCACTATGGCCTATAACCAAGGATCCAGTACCGAGTACCCGGAATTAAAGTTTCCAGAACGATCTGGAAAACAACGCAAATACCGTAATAATTTCCAACCTTCCGATTATCATAAGAAAGCTAAGTACTATTTTACTGATTTCCGGCATACTGGCAAAATTGCTCATAGGACCGACATTGCCTAAACCTGGACCTATTCCTGCCATACAGGTAGCTACAGAACTTGCTGATGTCACCGGATCAACACCAGTAGCTGTAACGATCACAGTTCCTACAATGAAAAGAAATAAATAAAGGATGACGAAGGAAACTATCGTTATATTAGTGCTCTCGCTTACTACTTTACCATTAAGTCTGACTGATGTTATTGCATTTGGATGATTAAGTCTTTTAAAGACACTTCTGATGTTTTTAATAACAATCAGATGTCGTGCCATCTTTATACCACCGCTTGTCGATCCGGTGCTTCCTCCTGCAAACATCATCATGAAGATCAGCAGAAGACCAGCAGAAGGCCAGAATAGATAATCGGCTGATGCAAATCCGGTACATGTCAATATGGAAATGATCTGAAAATAACCTTCTCTGAAGGCTTCTTCAAAGCTTCGGTTTGAAGTATGTAATAGAATAATGGTTGCAATTGCTCCCGAAACAACAGCTACAGCAATGTAAAACCATAATTCTTCATTCTGCATGACTTTTTTGAAATTAAATTTCGCTATATAATAATAAATAAGCATACTGGTTCCGGCAAGGAACATAAAAATCATCACAACATATTGACTATAAGACGAATAGAATTGGAGGCCGTTATTTTTTGTAGAGAATCCTCCGGTGGCAATTGTCCCGAAGGAATGGCAGACACTGTCGAAAAGAGTCATATCACCCATCCATAATAAAATGATTTCTGCCAGAGTGAGACCTAAATAAATAAACATGATCCTGAATGCAACTGACTGGGTTTTTGGATGTATCTTTTCTTTCAGGGATGACTCCAGGCTGAACAGCTGGTAACCTGAAATCCTGAGTGAAGGAAGAATTATAACCACCAGAACGATTATCCCGATACCACCTATCCAGTGGGTAAAGCTTCTCCAGAAAAGGATCGAATAAGGCATTACTTCAACATCAGTGATTATAGATGATCCTGTTGTAGTAAATCCGGAAGTAGATTCAAAAAAAGCATTAATAAATGAAGGGATGGTTTGGGAGTAGAGATATGGAAGAGCTCCCATCACACAAAAAATAATCCACGAAAGAGTAACAGCCAGAAAACCGTCGCGGTTGCTCATTTTACGGGTATCAGCTTTTATACTCGAAACTCTGAGAATGATATAGAGTGATGCTGCAGTCAGAGATGACCATAAGAAAGGGGAAAAAGCCTCTTTATAATAAATAGCAACCGGCAGGCAGAATAAGTAAGAGAATGTCTCAATCAGAAGAATGGTACTTAAAATCCTGAGAATGATTAATGGATTGATCAGCTTCATATTCTGCTATCAGATTTCAGGATACAAATATAAGCAGATTTAATTTTGTCGGACTTCACCCTTCATTCATTACTGGAATATCAGTTTTTATATAAAATAAATCTGTTGATTGATCATATTTATATCTTATATTTGAATCATACTAGAAACAATTCTGAAATTAAATTAAACTGATCCTGATCATTAATAAATTATTTAAATTCAACCTGTTATTAAAATCTGGAAAATGGGAAAAGTATTGGTAATCGGAGCAGGGGGAGTTGGTACCGTTGTTGTTCATAAGATGGCTTCTCTTCCGGAAGTTTTCAATGAAATATTATTAGCCAGCCGGACAAAATCGAAATGTGATGCTATTGCTGAAAAGATTGGAAAAAATCGTGTGCAGACTGCACAGATCGATGCTGACAAGGTACCTCAGCTGGTTAAGCTTATCAAATCGTTCAAACCCGACATTGTCGTAAATGTGGCTTTGCCTTACCAGGACCTGCACATAATGGATGCCTGCCTTGAGAACGGTGTCGCATACCTCGATACTGCAAACTATGAACCTCTTGAAGAGGCCAGGTTCGAATATAGCTGGCAGTGGGCATACCAGAGCAAATATAACAAAGCTGGAATTACTGCAATTCTCGGGTGTGGATTTGACCCGGGAGTGACATCTGTCTTCACAGCTTATGCTGCTAAACATCATTTTGATGAACTGCAGTACCTGGATATTGTAGACTGCAACGCCGGCGATCATGGAAAACCCTTTGCAACAAATTTCAATCCCGAAATCAATATCAGGGAAGTGACACAAAAGGGAAGATACTGGGAAAACGGGAAATGGATTTATACCAAGCCGCACCAGGTTCATAAACCGTTGAATTATCCGGATATCGGACCAAAAGAATCATATCTGATCTACCATGAAGAGCTGGAATCTCTGGTGAAGAATTTCCCTACCCTTAAAAGAGCAAGATTCTGGATGACTTTCGGACAGGAATATCTTACGCATCTGCGTGTTATTCAAAATATTGGAATGGCAGGCATTGAACCGGTGATGTTCAATGGAAGAGAGATAATTCCTATTCAGTTCCTCAAGACAGTTTTACCTGATCCGGGGGAACTGGGTGAAAATTATACGGGATGGACTTCAATCGGTTGTCGTATAAGAGGTTTGAAAAACAATAAGGAAAAGACATACTATATTTATAATAATTGCAGTCATGAGGCTGCTTATAAAGAGACTGGAGCACAGGGAGTAAGTTATACAACAGGAGTCCCGGCTGCCATCGGAGCAATGATGTACCTGAAAGGCATCTGGAAGAAACCGGGTGTCTTCAACGTCGAAGAGTTTGATCCGGATCCATTTATGGAACAGCTTAATATCCTGGGCCTTCCGTGGATTGAACTGCATGATGTAGATCTTGAATTGTAAAAAATTGACCCCCTGCCCTGTCTTTTCAGCCAGGGCTTCCCCCTAAAGGGGGACTAATTTCAGGATATTTGAGATCATAATAAATGAATGAGAATTAGCCCCCCTTCCCCTTTAGGGGGGATGGGGGCAGAAGAAAAATAATATGTTGATCGATTACTCCAAAATACCATCTCCCTGCTATGTCATTGATGAAGAGAGATTTCGCAACAATCTTTCTTTAATAAAACATGTCTCGCAAGAATCAGGTGCTGAAATCATCCTTGCTTTCAAAGGATTTGCAATGTGGGGTGTTTTTGACATTCTGAAGGAATATTTTTCGGGAGCAGCAGCGAGCTCATTGCACGAAGCAAGACTCTGCTTTGAAGAAGTTGGTTCACCTGCACATACATACTCGCCTGTATATAAATCAGATGAGTTTAAAAAAATCCTGAGATACA
This sequence comes from Bacteroidia bacterium, assembly GCA_041479075.1. Lineage (GTDB taxonomy): Bacteria > Bacteroidota > Bacteroidia > Bacteroidales > VadinHA17 > LD21. The sequence goes on from JBGOXH010000059.1 coordinate 8,129, forward strand.
GCTCTCATCTGACGTTCAATTCAGTTGATCAATACAAAAAATACTTAAGTATTCTAAAAAAACACACCGGAAAAATTTCGCCGGGTTTAAGAATAAATCCGGAGTTCTCAGATGTGAATCAAAGTATATATAATCCTTGTTCTCCCGGATCGAGACTTGGAATAACTGCAGATGAGCTTAATAAAAGAATGCCAGAAGGAATTGAAGGACTACATTTTCACGTTCTTTTTGAATCAGATTCATTTTCACTGGAAAAAGTGCTGAAGATCGTTGAAGCAAAATTTGGAAGATTCTTTCCCTCATTAAAATGGATAAATATGGGGGGCGGCCATCTGATGACAAGAAAAGATTATGATACTTCCCATCTCATTAATATAATAAAGGATTTCAGAAAAAGAACTGGATTACATGTTATCCTTGAACCGGGTAGTGCATTTGCATGGGAAGCAGGAGAGCTTGTTGCAACAGTAGAAGATATCATTGAGAATCAGGGTATTAAAACAGCAATTCTCGATGTGTCATTCACCGATCACATGCCCGACTGTCTTGAAATGCCTTACAAACCAAAAATTTTAGGTGCGACCGATCCAGATGCAGACAAACAAACTTATCGTTTAGGAGGCAACTCGTGTCTGTCGGGCGATTTCATGGGTGAATGGTCATTTAATAACGAGCTTAATCCGGGTGATCGGATAATCTTCCTTGATATGATCCATTATACAATGGTAAAGACTACCACATTTAATGGTGTACGGCATCCTTCAATTGGAATATGGACCAGGGATGGAAAATTCCGCTTAATCAGAAAATTCGGTTATAAGGATTATAAGAAACGGTTATCATAATAGGACCTGTGTAATAGGGTCACGCCATGGCATGACCCTATTTTTTTCGGTTTATTGTAATATCTGTTACAACCAGTTTATCAGGACCAAGGACGGCATGAACTATTTTCTCAGCGACCTCTTTTGGATCCATAAAACCGGATATATCGCGGTTTTGTCCCGTGACGTTATAAAAATCTGTCTTCATCCCGCCCGGATAAACAGCAATGATATTTCGCTTAGTACCTGTTAATTCAGTTCTCAATGCTTCGGTATAACCCCTTGCACCCCATTTTGAAGCACAGTAAATTGTCTCCTGGTCTCTTCCGAGCAGCGCTGATGTCGACATAATATTGACTATAGTAAGCTCCTCTTTTTCAGGAGTGATTTTAAGAATTTCGGATGTAAGTAAAATCATTCCCTTTAAATTGGCTTCAAATACATTGTCGATCATTTCAGATGTGGAAGCAATGGCCGGAGAAAATTGCCCTCTGCCCGCATTGTTAAACAGGTATTCGGTAACAATTTTATGATCTTTTAGAAATTTACCGGTCTTGCTTACATCGCCTTCATTTCCGATATTACATACTAATGTACTCACATGCGCTCCTTTTGAAATCCGGCTAAGTTTTCTCGCTGCCCCGGTAAGCTTCTCAATGTTTCGTCCAAGGATAAGGACATCTTTTCCTGATTCGACAAGGAGTTCTGCAATAGCCAGACCTAATCCTCCTGACCCGCCGCTTATAATCGAGATTTTTTTCATTGGAGATTTTTTTCAAAGATATTTATTATTCACGTTCAGACCTGACTTTAATCAAAGATCACTCCTCTCTGACCTGAATTGTCTTCGCTTTAACATAAATGATAAGTAATTATTGCTAAATTTGCCCTGAACGCTATTAATAAATTATGAAATGAAAAAATTATTAACACTGGTCTTAATATTATTTATAGGTATTATTTCCGGCAATGCATTTGGACAGGAGAACAAGAAGCAGGAAGAAAGAAAAGGAGGTATTGCTGTGGGTGGTTTTGATAATACCAGGCAGGACAAGGCAGTAAAGAGATCTGTCGAAGTTCCAGAAGAAGCTGCACCTGCTGAAAAAGCTGCAGAAGCGATGCCATCTGAACCGGCTGCTGCACCCGTTCCACCGGCTGAGCAAGCTAAAGAACCAAAAGAGCCTAAGGACAATCAGGCCCGTTCGCAGGCAGCAAAAGATAAACAAAAATCGAACAAACAATCTAAACTAAAGAGTAAGAAAAAGTAATATTAGTCTTTTCCGGAAATTTAACGCAGGGATTAATCTCTGCGTTTTTTATTGTTTTCTTTTTGCAGTCGTATTTCAGCAATCGCTTGTAATCTAAATTCATCCGTTCGTCAAAAAAGACTTGATTTTTCTTTTCTTTTATCATACCTTCCACCATTAAAATATAAGGTCATGAAAACGAAACTCATCCTCTTGCTTCTTTTGTCTTTTGTCTTTTATCTTGGCGAAGCCCAGATCCCGCAAGGCTTTAATTATCAAGCCATTGCAAGAGACGGATCAGGTAACCCGATAATCGGTCAGGCATTGCCGACCATGATTACAATCCAGTCTGATTCTCTGGGAGGTACGATCTTCTGGAAGGAATATCATTCATCAGTAACCTCCAACAGCTTTGGTCTTATAACGCTGGTGGTTGGAAGAGGAGCCAGGCAATCAGGAACTGCTGCAACCTTCAGTGCTATTGACTGGAGCGTTACGCCTAAATTTATAAAAACCGAAATTAATTATGGCGGCTGGAAAACCATGGGTGTTTCGAGACTGTGGTCGGTTCCGTACTCTATGATTGCAGGCAATCTTGCCGGTACCGTAAGTAAGCTTGGCGTTACCGGTACAACTACTAACATGGAAGAGGCATTATTCGAAGTTAAGAACAGGAATGGACAGACAATATTTGCGGTTTACAACGAAGGTGTAAGAATTTGGGTTGATGACGGTGCAAAGGGTAGCAAGGGAGGATTTGCTGTCGGCGGTTTCGATATGACTAAGGGGTGGTTAAAAGGGGAATATCTCCGAGTAACACGCGATAGCACAAGAGTTTATGTAAAGCAAGCTACAAAAGGAACCAAGGGAGGATTTGCAGTTGGCGGATTCGACAATACAAAAGCAAGTACAGGGAACTATCTTAACCTGACTCCCGAAAATTATTTTATTGGCCATATGAGTGGAAGCGTAATTACTACAGGACTATATAACTCTTTTATCGGATATCAATCAGGCAGGTACACTACCACGGGATCAAACAATGTGTTCCTGGGCTATTTATCGGGTTACTCCAATCAAATTTCTAATAATAATGTTTTTATAGGAAACGAGAGCGGTTATCTTTCAAACGGGGGAGATGGTAATGTGATGATCGGGTTTAGGGCTGGTAGGAATAATACAACTGCCGATAACAACTCAATAGTTGGTTATGAAGCAGGTTTTACTAATTCAGGAGATTTTAATTCATTTTTTGGTTATAATTCAGGAAGAACAAATTCCGGTAGCTATAATGCCTTTTACGGGCCATTTGCAGGATTCAACAATCAGGGAACAGCTAACTCATTTTTTGGATTAGGCAGCGGTTACAATAATACAACAGGCGGGTATAACGTTTTCATGGGCTTATACTCAGGTTTTACTAATAACAGTGGTGCAAATAATGTATTTATCGGTAACTTTTGCGGATATCTGAACACCACCGGAAGTAATAATGTTATGATCGGCTACCAATCCGGGCAAAGCAATACTACCGGCGGATATAACTCTTTTATTGGTTATCAGGCCGGAAATTTTAATGCAACCGGACAATATAATACTTTTTTAGGCCAGGAAGCCGGGTACAATTCTGGTTATAATACAATATCCGACCCAAGCTATAACACATTTATAGGGTATCAGACAGGAAAGAACAATCAGACTGGTGAAAAAAACACATATATCGGATACCAGGCGGGAGCTTCGGGCCTTTACGGTACCGGTAGCAATAATGTTGCTCTGGGGATACAAACAGGATTTAATAATATATCAGGCTACAATAACATTTTCATGGGTAATCTCTCAGGTTATACAAATAATGATGGTCATGATAATGTTTTTCTGGGCGATCATGCCGGATATACAAATTCATCAGGGAATTATAATATTTTCATTGGAACAGAAGCAGGTAAAACCTCAAATGCCAATTACAATACTTACATAGGCTATATGGCCGGTACTTTGACGAATTCCGGCGGCTTTAACGCGATGGTTGGTTATAATGCTGGATACGCAAATACGACAGGTGTAAATAATTGCTATTTCGGCTATTATGCCGGAGGTCAAAGCTCTGGTACTCATAACACTTATATTGGTGCTGAATCAGGTGCTTTTCTAAGTTCAGGCCATCATAATGTCTATGTTGGTACGAGTACGGGACGAAATAATACAGGAAGTTACAATGTTTTCCTGGGTTATGGCGCCGGCTATTCTGAATCGGGAAGCAATAAACTGGTTATAGCCAATAATTACTCTTTTGGTGATGATTACGAAACCATTTCTCTTATTTATGGAGAATTTGATAATAAAAAGCTCAGATTCAATGCTGGTGTGGGAATAAATGCAGATCCCGGCACTATGAAATTATATTCATATGACGACAAACCTTCAAATGATGATCCGGCAGTTTATGGTAATCATAGCGTGACAGCATATTATGGTATGGGTGTAAAAGGTGTTGGTGGTTATATAGGAGTTTATGGTGAATCAACATTAAGTGGTTCCAGCTATCGGTATGGAGTATATGGGTATGCTACAGGCGGAACAACAGCAAATTATGGTATTTATGGAACGGCATCAGGAACAAACCCATATGCCGGATATTTTGCCGGTAATCTCGCTTACACAGGTTCATTATTAAATCTATCGGACAGAAGTCTGAAAAAGAATATCAAACCTGTCAACGGATC
>JBGOXH010000034.1:0-15559 GCA_041479075.1 Bacteroidia bacterium
CTGATGAGTATGAATTCGATAAGCTGCTCTTGTTTGAAGACTCTTTTATTCCATGGCAAGAAATTAATCATCCTGTATATGGTGAGGTTGAGATAGGTGGTTTCAGCAAAAATTTCGGAAGATTACATCCCGGGTTCCTGCTTGAATCAGATGCACATCGTAATGCTGCTTTCTGTATATATAACTCTTACCAATCGCCAAAGCTTGAAGTCAAAAATGTCAAAATCAAAAAAATTGAAAATGGCCTGAAGGAGGTTACAGCTACTGTTGAGAATAAAAGAATGCTTCCGACACATTCAGGAGAGAATTTAAAATATAAAATCGATCCACCGGATTATATCTATCTGGATGGAGGAACAGTTATTGCAGGTATGATAGTTGATAATGCAGACCTTAACCGTACCAGGGAGCAGAAGAAAAATCCTCAGCGTATGGAAATATCCAATATTGCTGGATATCAGCATGTAGATCTGAAGTGGATAGTGAAAGGCGGTGCCCAATTTACTATCAGGGTAGAGAGTGTCAAAGGAGGTCGCGCTACAGCACAGGTTGAATAAAAAAAATGGGGCCGGTACCCCCTTGTTCCGGCCCCATTTCAAGGAATGAAAATCAATCGTCCGAAGACGTCAACAAAAAACTAATAGGTCTGAAGAGAAATTTTGAAGTAACCGGTTGCTTTTGAGGAATTTATCTCAAATTTCCATGCGCCGGCCTTATCTTTATTTTCGGTATCGGAAATGGTAAAAGATTTCCTCCAGTTAAGGTTCCCGAATTCATCAATCAGAATGTCAGAATAGGTTTTACCACCGGGCATGACGATCTTGATCTTGATCTCTCCTGCCTTGCAATCGCCCATTACCGACATTACGACAGTACTTACCGTGGATTCAACATCAAAAGTGTAATCTCTTGAGAAAGAGGTTTCCTTTATGTATTTTGAAAACTCCCAGGTGGTTCTTTCACCTTCATCACCAAAGTTATGGCCGTAAAATTCAACACCCGGAGAGAATACGAATGGTTCACCAGTCGAATGTAACCTGTTTCTTCCATAATCTTCATAGATTCTGGATAATCTGTCCAGATTTTCAGGATTTTCAATGGTCACCTTGTAATCCTTCATTGCTTTATCAACAGCAATTTTGGATTCTTCCAGAGCTTGTTGCATTTCTTCCTGGGCTTTCTTCTGTTCTACCATGGCCTTCTTCTGTGCATCAATCTCTTCCTGGATCTGCTTTTCCTTTTCCGTCTGCTCTTTTGTCTTCTCCTGTGCATTTGCCTGCTGGAAAGAAAAACAAATTGAGAAGAGGAAAATAATTACTAATATTAAACTGCTCTTTTTCATGACTGCCTTGCTTTAATAGTTCTTAGTGAGTTTATTCAAAGTTAATGCCATTCATTCGTGTGTTTTGTTAATGCCAGGTTAATGTCGGGTTAATGTTTGACCTGATTCCCGGAACTTCTGAAAAAAATTGAATACTTTTGAAAAGAAAACTTAAGATTATGCAAAAAAGGAACACTGTTCTCATCCTGGGTATCCTGGCTATAGTTGTAATAATTTTAGCTCAGATTATTATAATCAGGGGACACTGGAAGCAGCAAAATGAAATGCTCACCCTGAGGTACAGGTCATTGACACAGGACGCTATAAATTCACTCCGCGGATCCAGAATATCATGGCATGACACGGTAACGTTTATTCTGAACAAATACTCAGAACAGGTAGTAAAGGAGCTGCCACTGATAAAAGATGAGCAAAAGCTAACCGAAAAAAAGAAAGAAATACTTAATTATTTCACAACAGTATTGAACAAGGAACAGGATTTTACCATATACCTTTCTTCATATTTTAAAAACCAGGGATTTGAGAAGGATTTTAAATACCATATTACTATAAATGACCTGGAAATAATCAATACCGATACCCTGGTTATTTACCGGAGTGAATCTTTTTCAAACCGACGATCTTTTGGTCCCGGAGGGATGATGACCCCGACAGGGGATTCAAAATCAGGAATCTGGGTATATCGTCCGCGGCTTATCAGTAATTATTACATTTTTTTCTTTGAATACTATATCGATTTTTCTGATAAGCAGAAGCTGGTCCTGAAGCAGACAGCCGCTTCACTGGGATTAAGCATTTTAAGTATTCTTATTGTCGTAATTCTCTTTCTTATTACTTATCGCAACCTGATGGAAGAGAAGAGGTTATCAAATCTCAAGACCGACTTTATAAACAATATGACCCACGAGCTCAAGACTCCCCTGGCAACTATAACTGTTGCAGGGAAAACTCTTGAAATGGAACAGATAAGAACTGACGAGCCAAAGATCCTGGAAACGGCAAAAATGATCAGCAAGCAGAGCGTTCATCTTAATCAGCTGATCAACATGATTCTGGAGATAAGCATGTGGGAAAGAACCCAGTTTCAGCTCGACAGGAAAAAAATCGATATTGAGGAAGTGATGAATGATATTGTCAACAGCTTTAAAACAGGGTGCGATAATTGCGCCGAGCTGAACCAAAAATATCTTTTTAACGGAGCCAAAGCCGATATTGACCTGGTTTATTTTACAACCATGATTAATAATCTTCTTTCAAATGCCGTGAAATATTCTGATAAAGAGTCTGTTATAAATGTGGAAGGAATTGTTGAAGATCAAAAGATCTGCATAAAAGTCGCTGATAACGGCATTGGGATTAGCAAGACTGACCAAAAGCATGTCTTTGATAAGTTTTATCGGGCCTCTACCGGTAACATTCACAAATACAAAGGATTGGGACTTGGATTATACTACGTTAAAAAAATTGCAGTTGCTCACGGCGGAGATGTGACTGTAAGCAGTAAACCGGGAAAAGGTAGTATCTTTACAGTAACAATACCTTATTAAATAATTATCTGAGGTTATGAAAGTTTTATTAGCAGAAGACGACAGGGATTTCGGAAATATCCTATCTCAATATGTCACCATCAGTGGTTTTGACGTAACTCTGGCACGCGATGGCAAGGAGGCATGGGAATTATTCAGTCAGGAGAAGCCTGATATTTGTGTCCTTGATGTAATGATGCCTGAAATGGATGGCTTCACACTTGGCGAAAAAATAAAAGAGGCACAACCGGATGTTCCTCTTATTTATCTGACCGCAAAAAGCCTTAAGGAAGATATTGTCAGGGGGTTGAAAATCGGGGCCGATGATTACATAACAAAACCTTTTGACCCAGAAGTACTTATACTTCGCATAAATAATATTCTCAAACGCAGTTATTCTTCGGCAAATGATGAATTTAAGATTTCATCGACAATGCTTAAGTTCAATTCGCTTGAACTTATCTGCGGGAACACAAAGGAAAAGCTTACTCTGAAGGAAGCTCAGCTACTTAAGTACTTCATTATCAATAAGAATAAAGTACTTGCAAGAGAAGATATCCTCAACGAAATCTGGGGTGAAGACGACTATTTTCTTGGAAGAAGCATGGATGTGTTTATCAGCCGTCTGCGAAAATATATCTCGGAAGATAAAAATATCGATATCCGTACAGTGAGGGGGACCGGGTTTATAATGGAAGAAATAAATAAAGAATAGTTACATGTACTCACCCCCACTGGCCCCCTCTGCGTTGCAAAGAGGGGGCAAACTATCTGTTTATTAATAAATTCCCCCTCTTTACGAAGTAGAGGGGGAACAAAAGGGGGTGAGTACATGGAATTTCCAGGTACTTCTACCATTCTTATTTGCTACCTAATATCTCGTTTACTTTATTATACAGCTCTTCTCCCCTGAGGTTTCTGGCTATGATTGTTCCTGTTTCGTCGAGCAGAAAATTGGCTGGTATTGCATTCACTGCATAAAGCTTTGCAGCTGCACTGTTCCAGTACTGAAGGTCGGAAACATGCGTCCATGTAAGCTTGTCATCCGCAATAGCTTTAATCCAGTCTTCTTTTGTCCGGTCGAGAGAGACTCCAAAAACATCAAATCCCTTTTTATGGAATTCATTATAAACTTTTACAACATTAGGATTCTCACCCCGGCAGGGACCGCACCATGCAGCCCAGAAATCGACAAGGAGAAGTTTCGTTCCGATTTTTGAAGAAAGAGAAACAGGATTGCCATTGACGTCATTTAATGAAAAGTCAGGAGCTTTCTGCCCCACAGCAACAGCTTTCATCGCTATAGCCCTGGTTTTCAGGTCTCGTACGACTTGTATTTTTGCAACGCTGGTATCCAATGCATTGATAGCTGCTTCTATCTCATCTGCTTCCATCTCAATACTCATGCTTGAAAGAATTAAAGGTGTAACATACGAAGCAGGATTATTCTTCACAAAATCTTTACCTATCTGAGTCATTTCATTATCAAGATCATTAAGCTCTTTTTGAAGCTGGGCGACTTTTTCTGAATTATTTTCCTGCCTTGCGACCTGAAATTCGTTCATAATGCTCCTATACTTATTATCTAGCGACTTACTGGCGTCAATAAGACCCTGGTATTCATCCTGTGTCTTTGAACCTGATATCTTTGCGTCAGAAAGCGAGTCAAGCTTACCGGTAATAGTGATTTCAGAATTTTCCAGGAAAAACTGCACCCTGTTCATGGTATTGCTGGCAATGAGAAGTACTATATTCGGGTATTCAATAATTCCGCTCATTTTAAAAATATCTTTGTCAGAAACGGCAGAGTCGAGTGTAACAATTTTCCCGGATACTCTGCTTTGAAGCATGAATGTAACACTGTCGGAACCTTCGATATTTCCTTTTACAACAAAGTGAGGTTCTGACGTGCAGGCAACCATAAGTGCCACTGAAACAAACAGATAGATGATTTTTTTCATATTCATTTTTTTAATTAATTATCAGATTTCAATTTTAAAAATTCGGGCGAAGATATTAATAATTGTAACTACCCATCACTTTTTGAGGTACTTATTAATTAATTGTATTGCTGCTTTATATGAAGTGATTTTCCCTTCATATAATTGCTGCTCAAGCCGTGGTATCATTGATTTTACCCCCGGGTTATTAAAAAATGAAGAGTTAAGATAATCAAGTATAGCATTATTCATTCTGATGACTGCCTGTTGTTTTCTTCGTTTTTCAAAATAACCATTCTGTCTGGTAAATGAATTATAATCGATGATTTTATTCCAAAGTTCAGCAATTCCTGTATTCTCGAGGGTTGAGCACGTAACTACTTCAGGTTTCCATCCCGAAGGAATTGCAGGGAACAGGCCGAGAGCATTTTGATATAATACCCGTGCACTTTCGGCTGCAACCTTATTTGTACCATCGGCTTTTGTAATCGCAATGGCATCAGCCATCTCCATTATCCCGCGTTTAATTCCCTGCAGCTCATCGCCTGCTCCGGCAAGCATCAGAAGCAGAAAGAAATCGACCATAGAATGAACAGCAGTTTCCGATTGGCCGACTCCGACTGTTTCAACAACAATTGTATCAAACCCCGCAGCTTCGCAAAGAATAATCGTTTCTCTTGTTTTTCTTGCTACCCCTCCCAGTGTTCCTGCAGCAGGTGAAGGTCTGATAAAAGCTTGCGGATGAATGCTCAGCTTTTCCATTCTCGTTTTATCGCCAAGAATGCTCCCCTTTGTTTGCCCGCTGCTGGGATCAATTGCCAGCACTGCAAGTTTTCTTCCTTTGTCGGTGATATATAATCCGAAAGATTCAATAAAAGTGCTTTTCCCCACTCCAGGCACTCCGGTAATTCCAATTCTTATTGATTTTGCACTATACGGAAGACACTTTTCGATTATTGATTGAATAGCGTCATAATGCTCTGGCAATGAGCTCTCTGTAAGAGTAATAGCCTGACTGAGAATGGTCCTGTTTCCGGAAAGAATGCCTGATACATATTCATCAATCGAGTATTTCTTCTTTTTTATTCTTCCTTTTCCATTGAAAACATCAGGATTTACACTTGGAGGATGATAAATACCTTTCTGAATATTTATAGCGCTTTTATATTTATGTCTTTCTGCCATATCTTAAAATATCCTGATGTAAAAATAATAAAAGGGTGCCAGATAACTTTCCGGCACCCTTTTTAAAGTATCTGCTTATTATTAATGAGTTGATGGTTGAGTTGCTTCAGGCTGTTCAACATCAGCATTAATCATAAGAACTACTTCGGAGTTCATCGGATCATTTGTATAAACATAAATAGTCTTTATTTGTTTCCCTTTATAACTTCCGGAGTTGAAAACTGCTTTAATTGAACTCGATTCACCGGGTTTAATGCCGACACCCTGAGGACTTTGCTGAACAGCTGTGCAACCGCACTGCGCTCTCACATTTCGTATCATCAGATCTCTTTTCCCGGCATTTGTGAATTTGAACTCAATGTTGTTTGCAGTCGATCCCTTGATTTTCCCAAGATCAACTGATTTATTGGCAATTTGGAATTTAGGAGCATTTTCCAGATCTTCCTTTGTCAACTTCGAGAAATCTTCAACCAGATTTGCTGAAATATAATAATATACTGTCTCCAGGACAACACCGTTAAGCTTAATCTTGACCATATCATAAACATTTCCCCATTGACTGTTTTTTGTGGCATCGTATGTCCCTTCTATAATTCCTTTCTCACCTGGTTTCAGGATTTCCGGATTTGCCTTCAGAGAAAGGTGCGGAGGAAGCTGATCAAATTCAATTTTTATCGGCTTTTTAGATGGATTAACAACCTGCATAACCCGGATTTTCTTTTCAGTCTTCTTGACGTTTGTAAAAGCAAAATTATTGCTCTCAAATCTTATTGAGTCAACAGGGAAGGTAAATAATTCTTCAATGGTTTTTTCATGGGCGATTACTTCTCCCTTTATTGTCAGAACAACAATTTCAGGTTTTGAGTTTGTATAAACAGAGAGTGTTTTGTTGAATTGCCCGGGACGATCTTTAGGATCATAAATCGCTGTTATTTTCCCTGTACCACCTGCTGGTATAGGTTCTCTTGTCCATTCCGGAGTAGTACATCCGCAGGATGCAACAATGTTCTGTATTACCAGAGGAGTGTTTCCCGCATTCGTTACAATAAAATCGAAGGTTTGTTTGCCGGCCTCTTCCTTGAAAGTCCCAAAATCATGAACTGACGCTGAAAGCTTCATTACCGGTTGCGCAAATGTCAATGCGCCGATTGCTAAAATCGAACAAAGCAGAAATAATCTTTTCATATTTTTATAAATATTATCTGTTAAAATATAATAAATACCGTTCAAATCCGGTTTTTTACATTAACAACTCCGGTTGGGAAAAGGTTGCATGGTATTGTACAAAAATCAGACCAGAAAGAACAAATTTTAAAATTGAGTAAAAATAATAAAGTTTAACCTTTTTGGATATTATAAAACATAATATCATTAGTTTTGTTGCGAAGACCGGGTAAATGGAATAAAATTTAACTAATAAAAATCCGGCTGATTTCATGAAGAACCGAAAAATCGGAAGTATCAATAAGCTGATAATAAGCTTATTGTTGATCTGCACTTTTTACCCAAATGCAGGTGGCCAATTTTATAACGGTCATCAGATGACCTTTGGTAAAAACAGGGTTCAATACTTTGATTATTACTGGGAGTACTACAGGTTTGAAGATTTTGATTGTTACTTCAAGGAATATGGCCGCGATCTGGCAATATATACAGCAGATTATGCAACTAAAAAGCTTCAGGAAATCGAGGGTTTCTTTGATTACACCCTTGAAAAGAGGCTGATCTTCGTTATCTATAATAAAAATGCTGAATATAAACAGTCTAATATCGGTCTTGTCACCTCTGACGAGGAAAATTACAATACAGGCGGCTTCAGCAGGATAATAAAAAACAAAGTGATGCTGTACTATAATGGAGACCATGAAGCTTATAACCATCAGGTAGCAGCCTCAATTACCGAAGTGCTTATCAATGAGATTCTATATAATGCGGATGTTCGTGACAGAGTATCAAGCTCTTCAGTAATAAACATGCCGGACTGGTATTTCAAAGGCCTTATAAATTATGTCTCTTCAGGATGGGACTACAGTACGGAGAACAAGGTTAAAGATGGGATTATGTCAGGTAAGTTTAATAAAATAAGCCATCTGGAAGGTGATGATGCAATCCTTGCAGGTCAATCGTTCTGGCGATTCCTTGGGAAGAAATATGGAGATGCCCTGATTCCAAATATAATTTATCTTACCAAGGTTTATAAGAACATCGATGAAGGTTTTTTGTATGTCATCGGGAAAAATATTAAGGATCTTCTTAAAGAATGGCAGGAATTTTATAAATATGAATATTCGGGCGATCGAAATCTTCCGGGCTATGATGAAAACATAGTACATAAATCGAAAAAGGAACAGATTTATCAGAAAGTAAGAGTCAGTCCTGATGGTCAGTATATTGCATATATTACTAACGACTGGGGCAGGAAGAGAATATGGCTGTACAATCAGGTAACCGGCAAACAGAGAATTATTTTCCGGGCAGAACCAAAGCTTCCTCAAAAAAGTGATGAGACTTATCCTGTACTTGCCTGGCATCCGAGCAGTAAAATACTCACTTTTATAAATGAGGAAAAAGCCGGACTTGTAATGTATTTCTACAGGATCAATGATAAATCGACTGAAAAAAGAAACCTGCTTTATTTTGATAAAATCCTTGACTTCTCATTTGCACCTGAAGGATCGAGACTGATTTTTTCTGCGGTAAAAGATGGCATAACTGATATTTATATACACACAATAGCTTCAGGAACCAATGAACAAATCACAAGAGATGTTGCAGATGATATGAATCCTTCTTTCCTTAAAGATTCACCTGATGAAATCCTCTTTTCATCAAACAGGCTGTCGGATACTCTTACAAATACTGGCAGTCCTTTCGAACGGGTCGGTTTGAATTACGATTTGTTTATATACAACATCTCCAAAAAAGGCAACCTTCTAACAAGGCTTTCAGAAGGGAAATACAATGACAGACTTTTATCAGGTGAAATTGGCCGTGACAAATTTGCTTATATAGGTAATACAAATGGCGTATTGAACAGATTTACAGCAAGATTCGACAGTACCATAAGTTATATTGACACAACAACCCACTACAGGTATTATTTAAATTCAAAACCCGTTACCAATTATGATCGCAATATTATTGATCAGTCTGTTGTAAATGGATCTGACACATATGGTGAGATTCTTTTCAGTAAAAGCCGGTATCTCCTGAGGAAGGGTCTCCTGAGTAATTTGAAACAGGTACCGGAAAATGAAATTGTCATAAGTAATTTCAGGAAGGATGAAACAAGAATTCTGCATAAAGCCGATAGTGTTGAGCAACTCAGGCAATGGCTTATTGCGGAAGATAGGAGAAGAAGAGATACACTGACAAAACCGTTATACGAGTATTATATTAAGAATGAACCAATTGATATCAACCATTATATTTTTGAAAAAGAAAAACAAAACTACTATGAGCAGCTGTGGAGAAAGGACTACATGGATATCGACCTGGATACCGGAGAGCTTCAACTTCCATTAATAAGAATATATCAGACTTCATTTTATAACAACTACATTGTAAGTCAGATTGATTTCAGCTTCCTTAATAATTCATATCAGGTTTACAGTTCCGGGGCACCATATTATAATCCTGGAATAAATGGACTTGTACGGTTCGGAGTGCTTGACCTTTTTGAGAACTATAGAATAACCGGTGGCATACGACTTTCCGGTAATTTCGACAGTAATGAATATCTGATAAGCGTTGAGAATCTCAAAGGGAAATTCGATAAACAGCTTATCTTCCACAGGATGGCATTTTTCAGTTCAAATGACACTACTCTTTTCAAAACACATACTCATAATATTTACCTTTCCTATGCCAAGCCTATTACTCCGGTGCTTGCCCTCAAGGGAACGCTTTCATACAGGTACGACAGGCATGTTTATCTGTCTACTGATATGGTCACTCTTAACAGCAAAGCCTTTTCACAGCATTGGGCCAGCCTGAAAGGTGAAATTATTTTTGACAATACACGCAGAAGATGCGTAAATATTTATTACGGCACAAGATTTAAAATCTTTGGAGAATATTATAAAGAACTGACTGCCAGGAAATCGGACATGTTTGTCCTTGGTGCTGATTTCAGAAAGTACACAAAAATACATCGGGAGCTTATCTGGGCTAACCGGTTCGCAGCCAGTACATCTTTTGGCCCCACAAAGCTTATATATTACCTTGGTGGCGTTGACAACTGGATGGGATATTTCTTTACCAAATATCCTATGTTCGACTATTCAATTCCTGTTGATCCTGATATGAACTATGGCTTCCAGGCTCTTGCCACCAATCTCAGAGGTTTCAGTCAGAATGTCAGGAATGGAAACAATTTTGCTCTTATAAACAGCGAAATAAGATGGCCTGTAATCAGATATTTGGCAGGCCATCCTCTTCGTTCAAATTTTCTTAACAGCTTACAGGTTGTCGGATTTGGAGATATTGGCACAGCATGGACGGGTACTTCACCATGGTCGGGTAAAAACTATTACGATAGTGAAACAATTACCAATGGCCCTGTAAAAGTAACCCTCGATACGAACAGGGAACCAGTGGTTGCCGGGTTTGGTTTCGGAGCTAGAATGCAATTGCTGGGATACTTCATCAGAGCTGACTGGGCATGGGGTATAGAAGATAACTATTTGATGCCTAAAATGTTCTACTTATCATTCAGTCTCGATTTTTGATCAAATATAATTTACCATCAGAAAAAGATTCCTCGCTGACGCTCGGAATGACATTATTATTTTTTGGATTGAGTGGAAGAGAAGGCGGTTCGCCGATGTGAACCGCCTTCTCTTCCCTTTTGCCATAAATCGAAATGTCATTCCGAATGGAGCGAAGCGCAATGAGGAATCTCCAACAATTATATTCAGGCATGGTTATTGTATAATGCATCTGGAATTTTTTAATTTAGAAATTTTGGATAAATTTGCGCGATTATTGTAATATATTTAACTAAAAATCATAGAAATGGCTTACAAAATTAACGAAGATTGCACTGCATGCGGAACCTGCATTGATGAGTGTCCTGTTGAAGCTATCTCTGAAGGCGACATCTATAAAATTAATCCGGATTTATGCACCGACTGTGGTGCGTGTTCAGATGTTTGCCCTGTTGAGGCAATCCATCCTGAGTAGTTAGCAATCTGTTTGATACTATCATAGAGACGCAATACACTGCGTCTCTATGTTTTTTATTGAGGACTATATCTCGCTTTTTCAAGAATACCCTGAATATCAGTATCCCTCATGAGATCATTGAGGCTGATCCCTTTGTTCTTCATCATATACGATTCTATTATTCTGAAACCTAACCACACAGAAGCCCTGCCAGGTGATTCATTTGTAAAATAGCTCGTAAAGGGAGCTTCACCTGCCAGCTTCCTGATAATGAACTGATCGGTGCTGAAGAGAATGTTATGCTCTATCAGATATTCCCACATCTGACCTTCATTATTCCTGCAGAATTTCATCTGGTCTGAAGTAAATCCAAAAAGAAGCGTATCGGTTATTTCCGGAAGCATACATTTTTCAAAATATTTCAGCTTACCCTCATGAATTATTTCTGCAAGAACATTGTCAGCAGAATATTTCACCTCATTAAAATTCCATTCTGTTGAACCCCATCCAAATATACAATCAGGTACAATATTCCACGAATTCATCCTTGCAGCTATATATTTATAAATTTCAAGACGAGGATAATATTTGCAATCCTTGCCAAGGTATTTGTCAAGACTGACACCAAGTGCAGAATCTCCTACTATAATGCTGTTGTTGAAACCGGTAATGCAGGTAAAAACTGCTGGTATTTTTCCCCCCGGAAAATAACAGAGATAATGAGAGAAAGCATCTTCCATTTCCTTCTTAATTAATTCAATATCAGGATAATGCTGAATTACAGAGGAATAGACTTCATTATTAGTTTTATCGGTGCAAAACCTTACCAGGGAATCGCTGAATGACGAATCATTGACATTTCCTGTGTTTATAACGTAACTGAATAACTGAAGAAAATCACCATATTTTTCTTTAAGTGCAGGCACACTGGCAGGTATTTTTTCAGGGTCAAGAGAAAAAAGATCCTTTTCAAGCCTCTTTATTTCAATCCTGACTGCTACCGAGGATGTATCGATTTTGTAACGATTTCTTTTACATGACCATAGCCAGGGCATTATTAAAACCAGAAAGATTATAATGCAAAAACGAATCCTCATCATACCAGGTTTTAGGTTTTCCTAAAATAAATACTTTTCGTCATTATGACAACTCTTTTAAACGACACAATAACTTTTCTTATTATTTGTTATTTTCGTATGGGAATTAGAATTTAATTTAATACCGGTTATAAATGAAATATTTACAGAACATCAGATCAAAGGTATACAAATTCACAATTCTTATTTTTCTTTTGTCCCTTTCATATATATCTAATGCCCAGCCTGGACCAAAGATAAGTTTAGGAGTGCATTTCGATCCTTTGATCAGCTGGTTTGGTTCCGATATTGATGCCGTAAGAAACAAAGGTTCGAGACCCGGATTTAATTTCGGACTTACATATTACAGGTATTTTGGGCCTAATTATGCTTTTTCTACCGGAATAAATATTATTAGTGCGGGAGGAAGACTGGTTGACAAGGACACTATTTCCCTGGGATTAAACAATAAAAATGTGACTGTACCGGCAAATGAGGCTGTTATTTATAAAATACAATATTTATCCATCCCGTTTGGACTTAAACTTCAGACAAACCAGATTGGTTATCTTACATTTTTTACCGATCTCGGCTTGGATCCCAAAGTTGTCGTAGGAGGCAAAGTTAAAATAAGGGATCTCGCAGAGAATGAAAAGGCTACATCTGAATTGAATTTGTTTAACCTCGGGTATCATGCGTTAGTCGGCTTTGAGTACGCTGTAGGTGGGAATACTGCTATTGTTGTAGGACTTGGCTTTGAGAATAATTTTTTCGATGTAACTACCGATAAAAGAGATCAGCCGACTGATAAGATATCACACAGATTATTGTCCTTCAGGCTGGGAGTTAACTTTTAATTTTTATATATGAAAATCTCAGTTGCACAGCTGAATTATCATATTGGCAACTTTGCCAGGAACAAGGAGCTTATCTGTAATGCAATAAGAAAAGCAAAGCATGAAAAAGCCGACATTATTATATTCTCAGAGCTGTGCATACCCGGTTATCCTCCTCTCGATCTTCTGGATCGAATGGATTTCATTGAAAAATGTTCTCTGACTGTCAATGAAATATCAAAGGAGTGCACAGGCATTATTGCAATTATCGGTTCTCCGACAATAAATAAAAATCCTGAAGGGAAAAAATTATTTAATTCGGCACTTGTACTATCAGAAGGAAAAGTTATTTATTCAACAAACAAAGCACTTCTGCCCACATATGATATTTTTGATGAGTACAGGTATTTCGAACCTGAAAAAAACTTTTCTGTCTTTCCTTTCAAAGGGTTGAACCTTGCCATCACCATTTGTGAAGATCTCTGGGATGAACAGCCTTTTGATAACGAATTTGAAAAGAAGAGCTTATATACAGTTTCTCCAATGGAGGAGCTGATAAAGCAGAATCCGGATATCATCATAAATATTTCAGCATCACCTTTTTCGTATACAAAAACTGAAACAAAGGCTAACATTTTCAAAGCCAAAGCGAAGAAATATAAGATCCCGGTAATATCTGTAAACCAGACAGGTGCAAACACCGAACTGATTTTTGACGGAGCATCAATGATAGTAAACAAAAAAGGAGAAATATGGCGACGCTTACCTTTCTTCAGTGAGGCAATTGAGACATTCTCCGTTGATGATATTTTTTCCGGGGAAAATGCTGTCGGAGATGTCAGAGAAGAGCCGGTTAAACTCATTCACAAAGCCCTTGTGACAGGCATACGTGATTATTTTGTGAAGACTAAATTTAAAAGTTGCATTGTTGGGCTTTCCGGAGGAATTGATTCTGCGCTTTGCCTGTGTCTTGCTGTGGAAGCCCTGGGAAATGAAAATGCACGAGCCCTGTTAATGCCTTCAAGGTACTCGTCAGAACATTCAGTTAAAGATGCAGCTGCCCTTGCCGAAAGGCTGAATGTAAAATATGATATTTTAAGCATAGAGAAACCTTTCCGTGCCTTTGAGGAAGATCTCGCACCATTGTTCCAGGGAAAGGGAAGGGACATTACAGAGGAGAACCTGCAGGCAAGAATAAGAGCAGTACTGCTTATGGCGATCTCAAATAAGTTTGGATCCATTCTTTTAAATACCTCGAATAAGAGCGAAGCAGCTGTTGGCTACGGAACACTTTACGGCGATATGGCTGGCGGGTTATCTGTCCTTGGAGATGTCTATAAAACAGACATTTATAAGCTTGCAAATTATATTAACAGGGACAAAGAGATTATCCCTCAAAACATAATAAAAAAGCTGCCTTCAGCCGAGTTGAAACCGGATCAGTTAGATACTGATTCGCTTCCTGAATATAAGATTCTTGACTCAATCCTTTATCAGTACATAGAGCTGCAAAAGCCGGCAGAGCGAATAACCGGCGAAGGTATTGATTATGAAATTGTTCAGAAGGTAATCAGACTTATAAATTACAACGAATTCAAGAGATACCAGGCTCCGCCTGTTCTCAGAATTTCTTCAAAATCTTTTGGTGATGGAAGAAGAATGCCGCTTGTCGCTCGGTATTGAAACCCTATTCCCGGAAGAAAACCCTTTTTACCCGACCAGGTATTGAAGTAAGTATCTCATATGGAATAGTCTGGCATTTAGAAGCAATCTCATCGATCCGGATGTTTTCACCAAATATTTCTGCTTCATCACCAACCTTTGCATCCAGACCGGTTATATCGACCATGCACATATCCATGCATACGTTGCCGATTATCGGTACTCTTTTATTATTTATCAGAATTGAGCCGTTGTGGTTGCCCAGCTTCCGGTTAAGACCATCTGCATAACCAACAGGAAGAATACCAATAACACGCTCTTCATCAGACATATCGGCACAACCATATCCAACTGGTTCTCTTCCCGGAATCTTTTTTATTTGTGAGATCCTCGTTTTGAAACGACCTGCCGGCTTCAGGTTAAGTCCGTTAAATTCACCGGCACCATACATACCAATTCCGGGTCGAACCATTTCGAACTGATACTGAGGAAAACGGACTATCCCTGCAGAATTACAGATATGCCGCAGGAAAGAGTATCCTGTTGCTTCCTTTATCTGTGAAACAGCATTTAGGAAAACTTCTGCCTGGTGGTGAGTGAACTGATCAAATTCAGGATCTTCGCTTGCAGCAAGATGTGAGAAAACTGAAATCACCCTGATGGATTCAAGTGTTTTTATTCTTGCTGCCAGCTCCGGGATATCTTCGGGCATAAAACCAAGCCTGTGCATCCCGGAGTCAATTTTTATATGAACCGGATAGTGAACAATCCCATGCTTTGAAGCAATATCTGAAAATTCCATCAAAGATTGAATACTATAGATCTC
>JBGOXH010000063.1:0-11969 GCA_041479075.1 Bacteroidia bacterium
AAACTCTCTTTTAATAGCTTGAAAAACATCTTCATGATATTTAAAACCAAATTGACTATCAAAGATAAGAAAAATCACAAGTTTGTGCCCCTAAATTTCCGTGAATTGCAGAATTACAGAGAATCATGACTGTGATTTATTGAGGTTAATAAAAAAATATCTATTTTTATTCGCCCAAATTAACTTGGTCTGGCAATTATAATTATAAGGTATGAGTGAAAAGAAAATCAGCAGTGCTTTAATTTCTGTTTTTTATAAAGACGGATTGGATAATATAGTAAGGACACTTCATAATTTGAAAGTAAAAATCTATTCGACCGGAGGCACGTACAGCTTCATACATGATCTTGGAATACCTGCTGAAAAAGTCGAAGATCTGACCACATATCCTTCTATTCTTGGCGGACGGGTTAAAACACTTCATCCTTCAGTCTTCGGTGGAATTCTTGCAAGAAGGGATAATAAAGAAGACATGGAACAGGTAGCAAAATACAGAATTCCGGAAATTGATCTTGTGATTGTCGACCTATACCCGTTTGAAGAAACAGTCAGAAGTGTAAATGATGAGGATGAAATAATTGAAAAGATAGATATAGGAGGAATTTCTCTTATCAGGGCTGCTGCAAAAAACTTTAATGATGTTCTTATTATTTCAGGAAGAGAACAATATCCGGCACTTCTGGATCTCCTGAAGGATAAAAAAGGCTTTACCACCTTGCAGGAAAGACGATATTTTGCAGCAGAAGCATTTAAAACATCTTCCAATTACGATACGGCGATTTTCAAATATTTCAACCGTGAAGCCGGCATCCGGGTTTTCAGAGAAAGCATAAATGTCTTTTATCCACTAAGATATGGAGAAAATCCGCACCAGAAAGGGTTGTTCTTTGGAGATCCCGACCAGCTGTTTGAAAAACTTCACGGAAAAGAGATCTCATATAACAACCTTCTCGATCTTGAATCAGCACTCAACCTTATTGATGAGTTTTCAGAAATAACGGTTGTTATTATCAAACATAACAACGCCTGCGGAGCAGCTTCAAGGAAAAACATAACTGAAGCCTGGAAAGCAGCACTGGCCTGCGATCCGGTATCAGCCTATGGAGGTGTAATTGTAACAAATGTTACAATTGATGAAGCTGCTGCGACAGAGATCGACAAGATATTTTTTGAGATTATTATTACACCATATTATACTGACAAAGCTCTTGAAATATTGAAGCAGAAAAAAAACAGGATAATACTTAAAAGAAAAGAGCAGGTTAAAAGCCTTTATAATTTCAGATCGTTGCTGAATGGTGTTTTATGGCAGGAACGTGATACCAGCATTGAAACAGGGAAAGAGATGAAACCTGTTACAACCAGGTTGCCTGAACCGAATGAAATCGATGATCTGATATTTGCAAACATCATAGTAAAGCACAGTAAATCAAATGCTATTGTTCTTGCTAAAAACAAGCAGCTTTGTGCAAGCGGCATAGGGCAGACATCAAGGGTAGATGCATTAAAGCAGGCTATTGAAAAAGCCAGATCGTTCGGATTCGACCTGAAAGGATCGGTAATGGCATCAGACGCATTTTTCCCATTTGCCGACAGTGTGGAAATTGCTCACAAAGCAGGTGTAACAGCAGTTGTTCAGCCGGGAGGATCGGTGCGGGACCAGGAAACAATCGATTATTGTTCAGCCAATGGGATCGCTATGGTCTTTACAGGAATCAGACATTTTAAACATTAATTATAATTAAACTCATTCATGGGACTATTTTCATTTTTAACACAGGAGATTGCTATAGACCTCGGAACAGCAAATACAATTATAATTCATAACGACAAAATTGTAGTTGATGAACCATCGATTGTTGCGATTGATAAGAATACCGGAAAACTGATAGCAATAGGGGAGAAAGCCAGGCAGATGCATGGGAAAACGCATGAAAATATAAAGACAATCAGACCTTTACGAGACGGAGTGATAGCCGATTTTAATGCAGCCGAATTGATGATAAGAGGAATGATAAAGATGATAAACAAGGGACCGCGTCTCTTTTCACCCTCTTTAAAAATGGTTGTCTGCATTCCATCAGGAAGCACCGAGGTTGAGATACGTGCTGTCCGCGACTCGTCAGAGCATGCCGGAGGCAGAGATGTATACATGATTTATGAACCAATGGCTGCTGCAATAGGAATAGGACTTGATGTGGAAGCTCCTGAAGGCTCAATGATAATTGATATCGGCGGAGGCACCACTGAGATTGCAGTCATTGCTCTAGGAGGTATCGTCTGCAATAAGTCAATAAGAATTGCCGGTGACGGATTTACAGCTGATATACAGGCATATATGAGGCATCAGCATAATATTAAGATCGGAGAAAGAACGGCCGAGGATATTAAGATCGGAGTTGGTGCAGCATTGCCCGATATAGAGAATCCACCTGCCGATTATGTAGTAAGAGGTCCAAACATAATGACTGCTCTTCCTATTGAGATACCGATATCGTACCAGGAGATCGCCTATTGTCTCGATAAATCATTGTCAAAAGTGGAGGCAGCTCTTCTCAGTGTTCTGGAACAGACTCCGCCTGAACTCTATGCCGATATTGTAAATAAAGGAATATACATGGCAGGAGGAGGAGCTCTTCTGAGAGGCCTCGACAAGAGATTTACCGACAAGATCAATATAAAATTCAATCTGGTTGAAGACCCGCTTCATGCTGTTGCCCGCGGCACAGGAGTAGCTCTTAAAAACGTGGATAAATTTCCATTCCTCATGAGATAATCTGCCTGTATGAATGAGAAACCTGCTGAACTTTCTTGCAAAGTATAATCACCTGATTATCTTCCTTATTCTCGAAGGAATAGCATTTTATTTGCTCAGTACAGGTAATAATTATCAGAATACCAGAGTAGTAAAAGGGATAAGAGGAATAACACGAGGCGTTGAATCAAGAATCAGCAAAGCACGTACGTATTTCCACCTTCGCGAAATAAGCCAGATCCTTACAAAAGATAATGCTTCTCTGAGAAACAGTATTGAACATTCAGGCAGGACAGAAGATCAGCTTTTTTTTTCGGTCACCGATACAGTACATAATCAGCAATATACTTACACGTCTGCTGAAGTAGTAAATAATTCAGTTACAAGGCAGAAGAACTTTTTCACCCTCGACAAGGGTAAAATGCAGGGCTTATCTGTTGATATGGCTGTTATCTCAGGCAGTAATGTTGCAGGAGTAGTTGTAGGCTGTTCCGAAAATTACTCTGTCGTCATGTCCCTTCTGAATATCAATTTCAGGCTGAGCTCGAGGTTTAAATCGAACGGATATTTTGGATCATTAAGCTGGGATGGGAGGGATTACAGGCATGCAATATTAAGTGAGATACCTCAGCATGTGACCTTCGGCATCGGAGATACTATTGAAACTACCGGCTTTTCTGCTACATTCCCCGAAGGAATTCTGGTCGGAACTGTTAGCAATTTTGAAAAAACAGGAGGTGACTTTTACAGGATCGAGGTATCATTATTTACAGATTTCAAAAAGCTGCATTTTGTCAATGTCGTTGGCAATATGCGGAAAAAGGAACAACTTGAACTTGAAAAACAATTTCAATGATTAGCAGGATTTTAAGATTTGGACTGATATTTATTTTGCTGATCCTGCTTCAGGTTCTGTTATTCAATAACATACAGTTCAGCGGGTATGTAAATCCTTATGTTTACATTATGTTCATCCTGCTTCTGCCTATTGAAATACCGGCATGGCTGCTCCTGATCATATCTTTTTTCACCGGCCTTATTATCGATCTTTTTGCAGGTACCCCCGGGATGCATACCTCTGCCACTGTTCTTGCCGGCTTCGTCCGCCCTTTTATTCTGAGAATCATATCACCCAGAGACGGCTATGAACCAGGTGCTGATCCCTCAATTTTGATTTATGGTTTTAAATGGTTCCTGATCTATACATCCATCATAGTTATTATTCATCACACTGCACTTTTCTACCTAGAAGTATTCAGATTTACAGATTTCTTAAGAACACTTTTAAGAGTTTTGTTAAGTTCACTTTTTTCAATAACTTTTATTGTTCTTCTGGAATACATCAGAAAAGGGAAATAACAGATCGTTATGAAGGATACATTTTTCACCAGAAAATATGTCATCATTGGGTTGATAGTATTAGCGGCTGTTGCCTTAATAATCAAACTATTTATAATTCAGGTAGTTAAAGATACTTACAGACTGTCGGCCGATAATAATGTTCTTAGATATGTTACCCAGTATCCTGCACGCGGATTAATTTATGACCGGAATGGTAAGCTGATAGTGTTTAACCAGGCAGCTTATGATCTGATGGTTGTCCCTGTGCAGACCGGTAAAATGGATACGGCACTCTTTTGCAGCGACCTGGGAATTACAAAGGATGTTTTCAGGGAAAGGATGAAAGCAGCAAGGAATTATTCACGAAAAGCTCCTTCAATATTTCTGAAACAAATCTCAGCCGAAACCTATGCAAAGTTTCAGGAGAAAATCTTCATGTACCCTGGTTTTTATGTCCAGCCAAGAACCCTGAGGAAATATTCAAAACCAGTTGCTGCCCACCTACTGGGATATGTCAGTGAAGTCGATGAGGCATTAATAAAAAAGGATCCGTACTATAAGCCCGGCGATTATATCGGAAAGCTCGGTATAGAAGAAGCCTATGAGAAGGATCTGAGAGGAAGGCGTGGTGTAAAGATCTATCTTGTAGATGTTTACAGCCGTATTAAAGGATCGTACTCTGACGGGAATTTGGACACGCTGGCTGTACATGGCTCAGATATTATCTCAGGAATAGATCTTGATTTGCAGGAATACGGCGAACATCTTATGCAGAATAAGACCGGAAGCATAGTTGCAATTGAACCTAAAACAGGCGAGATACTCGCACTTGTTTCATCTCCTGATTATGATCCGGGTTTGCTAGTTGGAAGAGTCCGTACCGAAAATTTTGCCAGGCTGCAGGCTGATACCATTTTTAAGCCTCTTTTTAACCGTGCTTTCATGGCCAAATATCCGCCGGGATCGACATTTAAACCTATAAACGGATTAATTGCGCTGCAGGAAAAAGTCATTGTGCCTTCAACTAAATTTGGCTGCGACCATGGATATCTGTTTGTCGCCTGCCACTCCCATTCTTCTCCTCTCGATCTTAAAGGGGCAATAATGAATTCCTGCAATTCATATTTCTGCCAGGCCTACAGGAGGATCCTCGAAAACCCGAACTACGGTTCTATAGCTGAAGCATTTGATAAGTGGAAGAGCTATCTTAATGAATTCGGCTTTGGCAAAAAACTGGGCTCTGAATTCGTAAATGAATTACCCGGCTTTATTCCGTCATCGGCATATTTCGACAAATATCATGGTAAAAACGGATGGAAAGCATTAACTGTGATCTCAATGGCAATAGGGCAGGGAGAGGTTGAAACAACGCCCCTTCAGATGGCAAATTATACTGCGGCCATTGCCAACAGGGGATATTATTATACTCCTCATATTGTAAAATCAATAGGTGCCGATCACCGGATAGACCCGCGTTTTACAACCAGGCATCAGATAAGCATCGATTCATCTAATTTTGAGGAAGTTATATTGGGGATGGAAGCAGCTGTAAACGGTGGAGCAGGAGCAACAGCAAGGATAGCAGCACTTAACGGCATAACAGTCTGCGGGAAAACAGGAACTGCCGAGAATCCTTTTGGCGAAGACCATTCCGTTTTTATTGCATTTGCTCCAAAAGATGATCCTAAAATTGCTATTGCCGTTTATGTTGAAAATTCAGGTTTTGGAGCTACTTATGCAGCACCTGTGGCAAGCCTGATGATAGAAAAATATCTTAGAGGTGAAATAACAAACAAGCCTCTGGAGCAGAGAATGTTAGAACTCAATCTGGTTGATTCTTTAAAAGTACGTGAGACGAAGCATTAATATCTGGAACGGGATTGACAAGATAACGATCCTTCTATTCATGGTGATGGTAATCATGGGATGGTTCAATATTTATGCAGCCGTTTATAATGAAGATCATAAAGGGATACTCGATCTCTCCCAACGATACGGAAAGCAGTTTGTTTGGATTCTGGCAACTTTTGTTCTTACAGTTTTTGTTGTAATTATCGACAGCCGGTTCTATTTGTTTTTTGCCTGGGTTATTTATGCAATTCTTATGTTTCTTCTCATACTTTTGCTTCTCTTCGGCAAAGAGATTAACGGTGCCAGATCATGGTTCGAGTTTGGTCCTTTAAGCCTTCAGCCATCAGAATTTGCAAAATTCGGAACAGCGCTGGCCCTGGCGAGTTATCTGAATAATCGCAGGCAGGAGCTTACAAAACTGAAGGTGATCTTGCCTGCAGTGGCAATTATCCTTTTACCTGCAATACTTACAGCATTACAGCCGGATCTGGGCTCAACTATTGTTTTCTTCTCCTTTTTTCTTGTGCTTTTCAGGGAAGGGATGAGCCCGTTCGTTTTTATTTCAGGATTCCTGATGGTTCTCCTTTTCTTCCTTACCCTTCTTATCAATAATTTTTATCTTGAAGCAGGCTTAATAGTAATTGCTTTTTTTCTTGCCTGGTTTGCAACACGGAAATTTAAACTATGCCTGATCGGGTTTGGGATTTTTATTTTCATCGGCGGTGCCCTCTATTTGCTTGATCATTACTTAATAAAATCCCTTGGTAATGAGCTTGTTATGCTGATCACTCTTATCATGTCAGGTCTTGCATTTGCTTACTATATATATTTAAAGAAAGCTATTGCAATATTTTTCATTTATCTTTTTCTGCTTGGCAGCATACTATATATCAATTCAGTAGATTATGCTTTCAATCACATTCTTGAACCTCATCAGAGAGACAGGGTGGAAATTATGCTCGGCTTCAAAACTGATACTCATGGTACCGGTTATAATGTAAATCAGTCAATTATTTCAGTTGGATCGGGAGGATTTAAAGGCAAAGGGTATCTTCAGGGCACCCAGACAAAATTCAAGTTTGTTCCAGCACAGAGCACCGATTTCATTTTCTGTACAGTGGGAGAGGAGTGGGGATTTTTAGGATCATTTGTTGTAATCGGATTGTATCTGTTTTTATTGCTCAGGCTTGTATTTTTAGCGGAAAGACAACGATCGGCATTCTCAAAGATTTATGGCTATGGAGTTATCTCAATATTATTCACACATTTCTTTATAAACATTGGTATGGCAATCGGTCTTGTACCGGTTATCGGGATTCCGCTTCCGTTTTTCAGCTATGGAGGAAGCTCCCTCTGGGGATTCACAATTTTGTTGTTTATTTTCTTAAGGCTTGATGCAAGCCGGGCAGAATACCTGATTTAATCAGAACGGAATCGTAATTCTGTGCGATATTTCAATCCCGAAATCTTTTTCAACATAATCAATCAGCTGGGGAAAGAATTCAAGAAAATCTTCCTGCAGTGAGTAATAATTTTTCTTAAGGGCTCGCATTGCAAATCTTGTTTCACTTGGCAGTGTTGTCCTATTGCTCAGAGTTTTAAGTACATGACGGATGCCATTCAGCGTCTGGTATGATTCAATCCAGTTGTTTATTATGAAGAATGGCATCATCTCCCTGACTTCACCAGGCAGAATCTCGTAGTTGTTTACAAGTGCCCTGTAAAAGTTGTAGGTAACACTTTCAAGAGGTCTGCGTGAAAAAAAATTCCATTCCTTCGTCAGAAAGTGATCATAAATGATATCTGTTACGACACCTGAGTATTTATGATATTTTCTGGAGAAAAAAATCTTGCTTCTGTGAACAATTGGATGACGATCTGTAAATCCGTCTATATGACGATGAAGTAAAATGCCTTTTCTGATCAGATCGGGATATTGTAAATAATCGCGTCCTTTTACAAAATCACCAATATAATTCCCGATGATTATCTTATCAGAATCACCCGAAAGGTATATGTGGGCAAGGACATTCATAAGTTGTTATAATAGTACAAAGAATTTGCCATATACCTCAGCGCTATATAAAACAATTTCTCTGACATGTTTCAAAGTTAAAGCAACAATATGCTTAATAGATTGTTTTACAGAAAGTTAACATATAAGACCGGCATATAAAAAAATCCCTCTAAACACTCGGAATTTCAGTATGCAAATTATACATTTGTTAGTTCATTTTAAAATGAAATTTCTTTCATAATAAAATTAATTTACAACAATAAGGAGGATCTATGACTAAAAAAAATGCCATCATCATTGGTGCGGCAGGGAGGGATTTTCATAATTTCAATACCTGTTTCAGAGATAACGAATGTTATAATGTTGTAGCTTTTACGGCAGCTCAGATTCCCGACATTGACGGGAGAAGCTATCCGAAAGAGCTGGCAGGTAAATTGTATCCCAGAGGTATCCCGATCTTCCCTGAAGAAAATCTTCCTGATCTTATAAAAAAACATAAAGTCGATGATTGTATCTTTTCATATAGCGATGTTACCTATCAGAAAGTAATGTCAGTAAGTGCAATAGTAAATGCAGCAGGAGCAAACTTTGTTCTGCTTGGCCCTGCCGACACTATGGTGAAAAGTACAAAACCTGTTATTGCAGTTGGGGCAATAAGAACCGGATGCGGAAAGAGCCAGACATCGAGAAGAGTTATTGAAATTCTGATGGCGAAAGGATTGAAAGTAGTTGCTGTACGTCATCCGATGCCTTACGGAAACCTGAACGCCCAGAAGGTGCAACGGTTCGCTGTTGTCAAAGATCTCGAAAAGCATAAATGTACTGTTGAGGAAATGGAAGAGTATGAACCACATGTGGTCAGGGGTAATGTAATTTATGCCGGTGTAGATTATGAGGCAATTCTCCGGAAAGCTGAAAAAGATCCTGCGGGATGTGATGTCATTGTCTGGGATGGCGGGAACAATGATTTCCCGTTTTACAAGCCAGATCTTATGATCACAGTTACCGATCCACACCGTGCCGGGCATGAATTAAAGTATTACCCTGGTGAAGTAACTCTGCGTTTAGCTGATGTAGTGATAATCAATAAGATAGACAGTGCTGCACCTGAAGCAATCCAGATAGTCAGAGAGAGCATTGAAAAAGTCAATCCAAAAGCAATTGTTGTTGATGGCGCTTCTCCTATTAAAGTAGATAATCCGAAAGTCATAAGGGGAAAGAGAGTGCTTGTTGTGGAAGATGGTCCGACATTAACTCATGGTGAAATGAAAATTGGAGCAGGTGTCGTAGCTGCACGTAAATTTGGAGCACTGGAACTTGTTGATCCACGGCCTTTTACAGTAGGCAGGTTAAGCGAAACATTCAGGCTTTATCCGAATATCGGGACTCTGTTACCTGCCATGGGTTATGGCAAACAGCAGCTTCACGACCTTGAAAGAACAATTAACAGCACCAAATGCGATAGTGTTATAATTGCGACACCAATTGATCTGAACAGAATAATCAAGATCAAAAAACCAAATACCAGAGTCTATTATGATCTGCAGGAAATAGGCGATCCAAACCTGTCACAGATTTTAGATGAATTCATTAAAAAATTCAAACTGAAAAGTAAGAAATAAACCACCCCGTCCCTGACTGTAAACGTCAGGAACACCTCCCGCGAAAAGCGGGAGGAAAGTGCTGATTTATAATATTTTAACATTCTCCTCCTCTTCAGGGGAGGTGGTGTCTTTTAAAACACTCTTTACTTTTAATATATTATCTTCTTACTCTTGCGTTTCCTTTCCAGATGCTCCAGACCTGTTCCTCATCGGCAGGCTGACCATAATCTGTAATAACTGTTGTGGCCAGGGCTCCTGTCGCCCATCCAAACTGGATCCATTTTTCAGGCTCCCAGCCTTTCAGGATTGCATACAGCATTCCACCGACAAATCCGTCGCCTCCGCCAATCCGGTCGAGTACATTTATCTCCCGGGGTTCAACAATATGCCAGTTGTTGCCTTCGAGCATGATTGCTCCCCACAGATGCTCATTTGTACTGATAACCTGTCTAAGTGTAGTAGCAAATACTAAAGCATTCGGGAATGCTTTTTTCACCCTGTCAATCATCTCCTTAAAGCTGTCAATCTTTGATGCAAGATCTTTTCCTCCCTCTTCCGGTCCTTTTATTCCCAGACAGAGCTGAAAATCTTCTTCATTGCCTACAAGAATATCTGCAAGCCCTGCTATTTCTTTAAAAATAGCTGCAAGCTCTTTTTCACGGTTTTTCCAGAAAGTAGCGCGGTAATTAAGATCAAAAGAAATACGTGTTCCATGTTTTTTAGCTGCTCTTGCAAGCTCAAGACAGAAGTTGCTTGTTTCGGGTGACAAGGCAGCAATTAATCCGGAAAGATGCAATATCTGAACGCCCTCTTTTCCGAATATACGCTGAAGGTCGAAATCTTTGACATTCAGCGTCCTGCCGACTTCACCTGCGCGGTCATTCTGTACCCTGGGTCCGCGTGAACCATATCCGCTGTCGGCAATATTAAACTGGTGTCGATAGCCCCACGGTCCATCCTGCTCGACTTCAACTCCTTCGTACACGATATGACGGCTTGCAAGATTATCCTTTATCAACCTTGCAATAGGACTATCTTTGACAAAGGTTGTTAAAACTTTTACAGGAAGTCCGAGATACGAAGAAACACTGACAACATTGGATTCAGCGCTTGTAACCTGCATATGGAATGTCTCGGCGCAATGAACAGGTTGTCCGTTTAAAGGGGTGATACGTACACCCATGCTGGTAGGTACAACGAGCGACCAGGTAAAGTCTTTTTTAAGTTCTATTTTCATGATTTATATTTTTATATAATTATTTGAATATTATTTAATTATAAACCCACCCCTGACCTCCCGCTTCTCCGCCAGTTGGCGGATTCGCGGGACAGGCTTCCGCTATAGCGGAACAAGTCCTCCAAGGAGGGGATCTTTTATCTTTGATCTTTTGTCTTTTGTCTTTTATCTTCTACTTCAGTCTTTCCTTCAGTTTCTTCCCTGCTTCTTCGAAACCTGGTTTATTGAGCAGGGCGAACATGTTTTTCTTATAGGCTTCAACTCCCGGCTGGTCGAACGGATTCACATCAAGAATATATCCGCTTACAGCGCATGCCAGTTCAAAGAAATATATCAGCTGTCCGGTATAGAACTCATCAAGCTCGGGAATTTCTATTTTAATGACAGGTACATTACCGTCGTTATGAGCAAGTATAGTTCCTGTTTCAGCATTATGATTAACTTCTGATAGCCGTTTGCCGGCAAGATAATTAAGCTGGTCAGAATCATCTTTCTCCTGCGGGATTATTATTTTCTTCTTTGGATTTCTGACAGATATAATCGTTTCAAACAGGATTCTCTGTCCCTCCTGGATATACTGGCCAAGTGAATGAAGATCGGTAGTAAAGTCGACTGATGCAGGGAAAATACCTTTTCCTTCTTTACCTTCACTTTCACCATAAAGCTGTTTCCACCACTCTGAAATATAATGAAGCTTAGAAGTAAATCCGACAAGAATTTCGACCGATCTGCCGCTTTGAAGGAGAAGATTTCGGGCAGCTGCATAAATGAGGGAAGGATTTGAGGATGCATTATGATTCTTCCTGGTGATCCCTTCCATTGTCTGAGCACCCTTAACTAAAGATCTGATATCCAATCCGCTAATTGCAACAGGCAGAAGTCCGACAGGGGTGAGGACTGAATAACGTCCACCTATATTATCAGGAATAACAAATGTTTCATATCCGTTTATATCAGCAAGCGTCTTTAATGCTCCTTTTGAGCTGTCAGTAATCGCAATAATCCTGTCGGCAGCCTGTTCTTTGCCGACTTTTCTTTCAAGATGATCTTTGAGAATCCTGAAAGCAATTGCAGGTTCAGTCGTCGTTCCTGATTTGGAGATAACAACAATTGAATAATTTCTTCCTTCGAGAATTTCAAGAAGGTCAGACATATAATCTTCAC
>JBGOXH010000325.1:0-2870 GCA_041479075.1 Bacteroidia bacterium
CCCTGACTTTAACATCAGGGGCAGCCATGAAAAGAATGGAAAAATTGCTTTTGGACAGTAAAAGCTTCTTTAAAGTTTTACAACTTTATATACGTTTACAAGTTTTCCTTTGGTCAGCTTGAGGTAATAAATGCCGGAGGGAAGATCCTGAAGGTTGAGCATCTTTTCAACAGCCATTATCTCAATAACATCCGTTTTAACAGGTTTCCCCTGCGAGTTTATCATTAAGAGGGTAATCTCACCGTCGATCGGCTCTTCGAAACTTATTTTAATATTTTCACTGGCAGGATTGGGATAAACAGTTACTTTAACCGGAGTTTCAATGTTTTCTTCAACAGTTGTAGGTATCAGACTATACTGAAACCCGTGGGTCAGTTGAATCGAATTATCCGAAGCTTTATAATTAGGGATAATAGTCTCACCAAGTGTCCAGCTTATTGAAAAGTCAGTGACAGAACTATATCCGCCGGCAGTTGCTATTACTTCCTGTTTAACCTGTGCTGCTGCAGATAAGGCAAGAAGTGAGACGAAAAGAACAAGGAATAAGCGCTTCATATAGGGATATTAATTCAATCAGTCTATTACTCCTCGTAAAAATATACTAAAATCAAACAAAAAACAATATTATTTAATTCATTTTCATCAGTGACGGGAAAAAATAGATGAACTGCCGTTTTGCTGTGGTGAATAAGTAAATCTAAAAAGTAATCATTATTGATTTCGACTATCACTTCTTCTGCTATTTTTGTGGGTTAATTATTTATGCCCGGGAAAAGAAAAATATGGCACTGGCTGGTTCTCGCTGTTTTATCATTAATATGGGGAACCAGCTATATATTAATGAAAAAGGGGCTTGAATCATTTTCGACGTGCCAGGTTGCCTCCCTCAGAGTTTTAATTTCGTTCATTTGCCTCCTGCCTGCAGCAATTCTTCATCTAAAAAAGCTCAATAAGAATAACATTCTTTCAATTCTGATCATCGGGTTCTTTGGGAGCGGCATCCCTGCTTTCCTGTTTCCGCTTGCACAGACAAGGATAGACAGCTCAGTCGCCGGAATGCTTAACTCATTAAGCCCAGTCTTTACCTTAATAATAGGGATCACATTGTATAAAAGACAGGCTATCAGATCTCAGATTGCTGGTGTTTTTCTTGGTTTACTTGGTGCCATCGGACTGCTGTACAGCGGCTCATTCACATTTAATTATTACGGATTATTTGTTGTTCTGGCTACACTGCTTTATGGAATCAGTTCAAATGAAGTAAGTAAAGTCCAGGGACTTAACGGATTACAAATTACCTCACTGGCTTTCTTTGTACTTGGCCCCTTTGCCTTTATTTTGCTCTTATTCACTGATTTCCATGCTGCTATGGCGACAGAGCACTGGCTCAGGAACCTTGGCTTTATTGCCATACTTTCAATTTTTGGCAGCTCAATTTCACTGGTGCTCTTTTACCTGCTTATTAGAGATACATCGCCTGTTTTCGCATCAATGACAACTTATTTTATACCCATCATTGCAACCCTGTGGGGACTATCTGATAACGAGCATCCTACATCTTCAATGTTAATTTCGGCATTATTAATTCTTGGAGGTGTTTATTTAATTAATCGACCCGGCTTTTTAACAGAACCTAAGGAAAGTACTTAAATGAATAAGTATCTGCTTGTTATACTGTCAGTTACTGGTGGGATTCTCTCCGGACTGGCATGGAGCAGCTGGTGTACGGGACTCATTCTGCTGGTCGCTTTTATCCCGTTTTTTCTGATTGAAAATCACTTTTTCGAAAATCAGGGAAAGTATGGCCAGGATGCCTTTTTTATTTATATTCTAACGGGTTTTATAATTTTCAATACAATTTCCCTGAGCTGGATAAGAGCGGTAAGTATTGTTTTAGCTGTCAGTATAATAATCTGTCTGTCTGTTTTAATGTCTTTTATAGTATGGCTTGCACATATTGTACGGAAAAAGGCCGGAAATATACCTGGATCAATAGCTCTGATATCCTTCTGGCTTGCATTTGAATTTCTTTCTCTTAACAGCATGTATCTTTCACCCTGGGTTAACATTGGCAATGGACTTGCAAAAGATATATTATTCATACAATGGTACGAAGCAACGGGCGTAGCAGGAGGGACACTCTGGATACTGTTATCCAACCTTCTGTTATCTCTTGCTCTCGTCAATTCATTGAAAAATAAAAGAAGGGCATATACCCTGATCTGGCTTGCAGTGATTATTATCCCATCAATAATCTCATTGACAAGATATTACACTATAAAAGAATCAGAGACCAATAAAAATGAAGTTGTAATTATTCAACCAAATATTGATCCTTATACAGAAAAATTTTCTGTTCCTTTTGATATTCAGCTAAAGAAGGTAATTACTTTGGCAGAAGATTCTGTAACAGGAAAAACAAGCTGGCTGATAACCCCTGAAACTACAGTAGATGATCCCATTAACGAGGAGGATCTTGCTAACAATAAGTACATCCAATCATTCAGGAGTTTTGCATCAGAACATCCCGGAACCAGCATCATTTCAGGACTTGTAAGTTTTCAGTTGTATTCAGGGTTAAAAGATGCACCAACAATCAGTGCCAGAAAAATCGATTCAACAGGTTCTTATTATGACCATTTCAATTCAGCTTTTAAAATTGATACGGGTGAAGCTATCGGGATATATCATAAATCAAAACTGGTGACAGGAATTGAAACACAATTTTCTTCAGGACTTGGCAGGCTGGCTAATAAAATTTTGCCTGATCTGGGTGGTACTAAATGGGGATATGGGACTCAGAAAGAACGAACCTGCTTTGAACATCCTGTTACAAAACAGGTCATTGCCCCAATAATCTGTTTTGAGTC
>JBGOXH010000341.1:0-2661 GCA_041479075.1 Bacteroidia bacterium
CTGTTCAAACCGACAAGATTAAATTTATAAAAATACCGATCCATAGCACTTTCAATAGATGATTCAACGATAGCTGCAGCATCTATTCCCTGGATGCTAATATTCTGATAAAGCCTGGCACGGGTTGATACTACCTCCTGGTCTTCCCAAATGTAACGGCAGCCTGTTTTTATCAGCCATTCCTGTCGTTCGCAGGAATTGGCGTAAAAATCGTTCGGATTTTCATCCGCATGAAGCCATTTTTGCCAGCGTCCTGATTTTATAACCGATTCCCATAATTTTCTCTTCATTGCGACGGGTTTGGCAATTTTCCCGTCTGCGAAAAGCGTTTGCTGAATGTGTTCCAGCTCAATTAACGCATTGTATTCCATTTCAGTAAATTCAGGACCGACGTTCGCAGCGCCCATACCTGATTCAGGGTAAGCTTCCGGATTAGTGACATTATCGGAATAGTGACCTTTAATAAGACTGCCATAACTTTTGGCAATTTTGGTGAGTTGCCTTGCGACCAGGGGGTCAAAAGTGGTAGTATGCAAATCGGTTCCAACTTTTCCCACCACAAAGCAGGGCCATACATTCTGAAGACCCTTTTGCTTCAATCCCTGCTTAAGTAATTCCAGAAAACGTCTGAATACATCCAGATCAGCCAGACCGCCATGTACTTCTTCAGTGCCAACTTCATATGAAATCCGCGGGTAATTGTTTTTGAGTCTGAAATTTTCTGCATATTCAATTAATTCGAGGGTACGCTCAGCAACCATGTCAATACTGATATTCATATCGCCGGTAAGTGTAATATCAACAGTCGGATCAACATGTATAAGATCATAACCGGCTCTAATAGCTGCTTCGAATGATTCCTTCACAGCAGACATGGTTTTTGAATATGGCCATTTTTCCCTGTTATGAATATCTTTTAGCCATGGACCACCATGATCAATGGCTATGATTACCGGTGAAGTTACATTCAGGTTCCTGGCATGAAGATGGACCTTTCCGACAAATTCCGAAGGGGTAAGTCCGGTATAGCCACCATCAAGATCAACCTGGTTGAGGGTGGCTGCAAACTTAATGGGAGCATTGCACCGTTTTGCTGATTTAAGCGCAGCCCTGATTACCGACAGTGAATTGGGACAAGCTGCAAAAATGGTTCTCTTCACCCCTGTCAGTGATTCCAGATCACTGATTCTTTTCAATAAATAATCCATCAGAGGCATACCAGCAGAAGCAGCCCTCTCTCTCAGTTCCTTATTCATGCAAATCGGTTAATACTTATAAATTATCACATTCTCAACCACCCGCGAAATAGCTCCGCTCTCAGAGGGGGCATCAGGCTTCAAACCCAGCGCCAGGGACTTATAGAAACCCAGTAGTTGACCAGGCAATATATCACATACCGTCAGCAATTCTTCATCCAAATGATTTCCCGAATCAGAAAGTTTAATTCCCAGGTCGAATTCCAATCCATTAATCGGACTTTCAAAAATAGCAATTGTAAAAAGTGCCCTTTTGCCCTTTTTCATCGAAAGTACCAGATCTCTTTCATATTGCTGCACATAGGGATTATTAGAAAAGATGAAGACAAGGAGTGTGTTTTCGTTGGTAACAGCTTTCGGTCCATGACGGAAACCCAGGTAGGAATCGTTTTTACAGATAATGGCACCATCGGTAAGCTCCTGAAGCTTTAGCTGGGATTCAGTAGCAGTTCCATAAAAAGGACCGGAACCAAGAAACACGACCCTGTTGAAATCAAGTGAAGCTATCTCTTTAAGCCGGGAGGCATATTGATCTATAATTTTGGTGCCATATTGATGAAGAATATCAATTTGAGGACCCAGTGTATTTATCTCCTTCAATCGTGCTACCAGAAATCCACATAAAAGCATACCAGAGTAACTACCTGTCATTGCAAGGCTTTTATCGTTAGCCTCGGGAGGAAGCAATACGATGAGTTTTGTTGAATCTGACTGGCTTCTGATAAGCTGACCAGTTGCATCACAGGTTATTACGATATGAAAACATTTTTTGCATAACTTATCTGCGAGGTCAACCGCTGCAGTGCTCTCAGGACTGTTACCGGAACGGGCAAAGGAAATCAATATGATGGTTTCATTGTTAAAGAAATAATCATTCGGATGAGAAACAAGGTCGGTTGTTGCCACTGCATCTGTATGAATTTTCAAAGAACGGTAAAAAGTTCCATGAAGAGAAAGGCCAATGAAAGCGCTGGTTCCAGCCCCGGTCAGAATGATTTTGCATACTTCCGGAAGTGCTTCGTCCAAAAAAGATGAGATACGTTCTTTATCCTCCAGGATTTGCCTGTAAATTTTTAACCATAATTCAGGTTGTGCAGCAATTTCATTTGCAGTATACACAGCTCCATGTTCATTCAACAAAGAGTTTTCGAAACCAAGTGGGTTCATATCGTGATATTTTATAATAATTCTCTAATACAAATTTATGTAAATTGAAATTAAAAACAAGTTTAATGAAAGAATATATTTATTTATTTATAAGTATATGAAAGTTTAAGCCTAAAGTTATCAAATTTCTTTCTTTAAGTTCTTTTGAAATTAATTAAGATCACTACCTTTACTTCCGCAAGGAGTATACTATTTAACTATTTCCTATATGAAAACGCGTAAAAGGAGTTTTACAGTC
>JBGOXH010000026.1:0-16207 GCA_041479075.1 Bacteroidia bacterium
ATCAGCATTTTAAAATTATAAAAAAAAATTCTTGCATAAGTTGCTGATGTTTAAAAACATATACTATTTTTGATATAACCAAGTAAAATAAATTTTTTTTTTAAGATTTTTTTTTACAAATATTGTGACTCGAATCAGATTGATCCGAACCTGAAACTTTGAAACGAAAAACCTAAATGAACAAAACACATCATGACGTTTGGAATAACTGTCTGCAAATAATACGGGATATTATTCCATCAGTCAGCTATAAAACATGGTTTGAACCGATCATCCCATTAAAGCTTGAAAACAATGTACTGACTATTCAGGTGCCAAGTCCTTTCTTTTATGAGTACCTCGAAGAACAGTATATTGATATACTCAGGAAAACTCTCAGGAGGGAAATCGGAACCGATGCAAAGCTCGAATACAGCGTCGTGATGGAAAATGCAAATTATTCTGATGGCAAGCCTTATACTGTCCGTTATCCATGGAAAAACAAAACTGACCTCCATAATAAACCTGTCCAGGTTCCCATAGAACTGACTCAGCCAATTAAGAATCCCTTTGTCATCCCGGGAATTAAAAAAATACATTTCGATCCAAAGCTTAATCCTGATTACAATTTCAACAACTACATTGAAGGCGAATGCAACAGGCTTGCACGCTCAGCAGGTATAGCTGTCGGTAATAATCCCGGCGGAACAGCTTTCAACCCTCTTATGATTTACGGAGATTCAGGATTAGGTAAAACACACCTTGCACAGGCAATCGGAATCCTGGTCAAAGAAAAGCATCCCGACAAAATAGTACTCTATGTAAATGCTAACAAATTCCAGACTCAGTTCGTAGAGTCAGTTAGAAACAACAATAAAAACGACTTTCTCCATTTCTACCAGATGATTGATGTCCTTATTCTGGACGACGTACATGAATTTGCCGGAAAGGAAAAAACGCAGGATACCTACTTCCACATTTTTAACCATTTGCATCAGTCAGGCAAACAGCTGATCCTTACATGTGATAAACCACCGGTCGATTTGCAGGGTATGGAACAGCGGCTTCTGTCAAGATTTAAATGGGGACTTCAGGCTGATCTGCAACGGCCTGATTATGAAACACGTCTGGCTATACTTAAGAAAAAAGCATATAATGACGGCATAGAATTGCCCGAAGAGATCTTTGAATTCCTGGCTGTAAATATTTCAAACAACATAAGGGAGCTTGAAGCAGTACTGATCTCTCTTTATGCACAATCAACACTTAACAGGAAAGAGATCACACTTGACCTTGCAAGGATGATGGTTGAGAAACTTATTAGTACTGCAAGAAAGGAGATTACTATAGAATATATTCAGAAAATTGTCTGTGACTATTATAAAATCCCGATTGACCATATCCAGGGAAAGACACGTAAGAGAGAGATTGTCCAGGCACGGCAGGTATCGATGTATTTTTCCAAAAGCCTGACAAAAGCTTCTCTTGCAAGCATCGGTTCACATATCGGAGGAAAAGACCATGCAACGGTTTTGCATGCATGTAAAACCGTCAACAATCTGATTGATACTGATAAACATTTCAGAAATCAGATAAATGAAATTGAAAAAAAATTAAAAGTGTAGGTACTTCATGTACTCACTCACCTTTTATTCCCCCTCTCTACTTCCTAAAGAGGGGGATTTTATTTGATAATCAATTTGTTAAGCCCCTTCTTTCCGCCAGCCGGCGGAGAGAGGGTGTTTGGGGGTGAGTACGTGCAAAAAACTACTTCCTGCCCTTAAAGTTTTTCGAATCGACATCTTTAACACATCTGAATCCGACAGTTGAACTCCGGTCGAAACCCGGCGACACGAGAAGCTGTATCTGGGTTTTATCAAGCTGCTGCGGACCGCCCTGGATGTACCACCAGCTTGACTCCGGATGGTAATAGCTTCCTCCTCTGATAACCGTAAAATAATTTGTTCCATTAAAATACATATCGTTCATCATTTGCCAGATGTTGCCGACCATATCCAGTGCACCATAGGGGCTCTTCCCTTTTGAAAAAGCATCAACAGGTGTGGGTCTGTCGAATCCATTGTTACAATATGTACCGTGAAATTCATTGCCCCATGGCCATTTACGCTTATCAGTACCCTGTGCAGCCAGCTGCCACTCTGCCTGAGTCGGCAATCTTTTCTCTGCCCATTTTGCATAGGCCCTCATATCTTCGTAACTTAAATAAACTACAGGATAATTATCCTGCCCCTGTTTGAATGTACTTGCTTCCCAATGTTTCAGAAACCGCGCTGTATCGGACGGAACATACCCGGAACTGACAATAAATTCAAAATACTGAGCATTAGTCACAGGATATTTATCAATTAGAAAGCTGTCAATCTTCACTTCATGGTTACTTACATCAGGATAAGGCATAAAATCTTCGTTAGTAGTTACATCAAATGAAAAAACAGATCCGGGAACGAGAACCATGTCAGAAGGAGTATTAACAGCTCCTTTTGTACGTTCAACCTTACTGATAATCCATGGTTTACCACCTTTTAGTATCAAAACATTTTCATCTTTCAACCTTTTATTTTCAATCAGCTGGACAACAATTTTCCCTTCATAATAACTGTAAAGATCTTTGACTCTGATAGTAGTATCATTAGTAATTCTGAATTCCTTATAAGAAGTCTTAACGGAGGGATTACCTTTCCAGACTAAAATTCTTCCGGAGCCGGGTTTTGATATTTTTATGGAATCGCCAATCAGTTTTGATCTGAGAATATCAGGAAATTCAGCAACACAATCAACTGATCCCTCCTTTCTTGTCCCAGAATAATTTGAAGGCCATCCTTCTGCCCTTACCGGGATGTAGGCAGTTCCGTTTTGAATTTCAGGGAGAACAATCTCATGATTCCAGATTGAGACATAATGTTTACCCTCAGTATTACTTGCCCTGAATAATCTTCCATTGACTCCCTCCTGCCCCATATTCAGAACGGTGTATACTGTCTTTTCGCCTGAATTCCATTTGTTCACATATACACCATCGAGTGTGGTTTCGATAAGAGGTGTCCAGTAGTAGTCAAGAAATGCATCATTGTTCTGCCTGAGCGTGAAAGTAGTGCGGGCAAGGAATTCAAGATCAGCATCGTAATTTTCATCTCTACCTCCAGGTCTGAACATGTTAAGTTCGGTACCATAACCATTGAAAAAAGCAATAGCAATTTCACGGTGAATAATATCTTCGCCTACGTCACAAACCCGGAATATTGAAAAATCCGGTTTAATTAATTTATTAAGATTCAG
Organism: Bacteroidia bacterium; assembly: GCA_041479075.1. Lineage (GTDB taxonomy): Bacteria > Bacteroidota > Bacteroidia > Bacteroidales > VadinHA17 > LD21. The sequence goes on from JBGOXH010000026.1 coordinate 3,277, forward strand.
CTCCGGACTCAGATAGATCGCATTATGAACACGTCCGGAAATTATTCCGGGCATATCCTTGGTTATTGCCATTCCTTCAGAATACATTATAACCCCTTTTCTGACACTATCTGCAGCTGCCTGCAATTCATAGCTTGAGCTGCCTCTTGTATCGAGAACAACTCCATCTGCTTCAGTTTCAGATATCAGTCTTGCCATCCCTTTTAAATGATCTTCTTTCCTGGTACTGTTATCCCATGGATTATATTCTATAAAGAATCTTGTTCCGTATGGATGTGACATTTTGACAAAACTGTGGAGCTGGTTTATTCCTCCCGGAAGGTCTCGGTACATATCCCACTGATTTCTTTGATCAAGCCCCAGACGCGGCCAGGTCGGCCATAAAACGAACACATCGATATAGCCGAATCGTTCCATAGCTTTTTTAAGCATTTCTCCATAGGCATATTTGCCTGAAAGTCTGTCATAAAATTCTCTGTCCCAGGCCATTTGCAGAATGATCAGGTAGCTTTCCTTAATCCAGGCAAGATCACTTCTTTCGAAGAGGCAGTTATCAAATTTTTCAAGATCATATAAATACTTGTCTCTGAACATTAAACGCAGACCTTCCTGCCATTCGCCACTGAAAATATCAGTGTACATTATATAATCCACTTTTGATTTAGGAGGCAAGACGGTTTCATATCTTCGTTTCTGTCCTCCTTCTGTCTTCATTCTCCTGGCAACTGCACAAACCGAGAATCCTTTTTCGACAGCAAAAGATGAATATCCCATTTCCCAGGCATTATCAGGTAAAATAATCCTTACCGGACGAAAACCGGGACGGAAAATGCAAGCCCGTGCAAGATCCGGTGGACCATATCCGGTTATATATACTGAAGATTTGTCTTCTCCGAATGGAACAACATTGCTCAGCAGGACAGTATCCGATCCTGAATTCTCAAATGAGATATTGCATATCAATTTGCCGGGTTCCGGGACTGGAAGACTGAAAGTGACCTTTACATTATTTTCAGTAACTTGTTGATAAACAGGATCATTACCAGTTACTTCCATATTCCCTGAATTGTAAGGTTTCCCGTCCAGAAGAAAACTGAATAAAGGTCTGCCTGTGGCCAGATTAAGAACTGAATTATCAGATAATGTAAAACTCTTAACCCGAAGCCCGGAGCTTCTTGCAATACTGATATTCTGAATTGTCTGTGATTGGGAAGTAATCGAAAATAACAGAAATACAAGGTAAGGATGCCGTAAAAATCTACAGGCAATACTCCGGATTGATAAAAAATATTTTGACATAATTCTGCATAAATCAATTAAGTAAAACGTTTATTTCTAAAAGAGTCTTAAAAAGACTATTTCAGATATTTGATGCAATATATAACATACTTGGAATTAAAAAAATTGTTTTTAATTACTAAAGAAGCCAACAGATTGAAGGATGATCTTTTAATTTTTTTTTTAAATAAATAAATTGTATTTTTATCAATGATTCGTAAAGCATCTCTACCTGATGTCTAAAGCACTTAAAATATTAAAGTACCTTTTAATTTTAATCCTTGTTGCATCTTTTACAGGTTGTGGTACCTCAAACTCTTATTTGAAAAAGAGGAAGAGTGGTTCAAAGGTTAGTACATCACAACTTGGCAGAAACAGATATTACTTCTCAGGAGGCTATCAGAAAAAGCTTGTCAAAAGCTATCATAAGAAGAGATAATAAATTTCACTCTTCACAAATAAAGCTCAATCCGTCATAAGCCAGCATAATTCCCGGAGTCAGTTCTTCATCTACCTGTTTGGTAAGTCCCATCTGGTGGCTTATATGTGTTATGAATGCTCTTTTAGGAGAAATATGTCTGATAAAATCCAGAGCTTCCTTCAGATTAAAATGAGAAATGTGTTTTTCTTTTCTCAAAGCATTAATAACCAGGTATTTAACACCAATTATTTTATTCTTGCTCTCTTCAGAGATATAATTAGCATCTGTAATATATGCAAAATTGCCAATTCTGAAACCATAAATTTCAAGGTTCAGATGACGTACTCTTACCGGAATGATATCGATCCCATTGACTGAGAAACCATATTCAGGAATTGGATTCAATCTCATTTCCGGGATCCCCGGATATTTGTATTCGGCAAATACATAAGAAAATTCGCGCTTAATTGCTTTCTGCACTCTTTCTTCAGCGTAAATATCGATCGCATCCTGGCTTTTATAATTAAAAGCTCTGACATCATCCATGCCGGCAATGTGATCTTTGTGTTCGTGGGTAATAATAATTGCATCCAGTCTTTTGACATTTTCACGAAGCATCTGCTGACGAAAATCAGGCCCGGCATCAAAGAGCAGCGTCACTCCGCCGGATTCAAGAAGCAGAGAAGCTCTGAGTCGTTTATCTCTTGGATCTTCAGAACGACAAGTATCACAATCACAAGCTATTACAGGAACACCCTGTGAAGTACCTGTACCAAGAAATGTTATCTTCACTCTATAAATATTTCCTGACAAACCTATATTAAAATTATAACACAGCCAATAGCAAAAGAGTTTTTTGTTCAGATAACGGTAGCTGTTATTTTGTTATATTTGGTAAACTTTAAAAAATGAAAGGCAGGATTTATCTGGTACCTGTAACCTTAGGAGGTGATGATTTCAAAGATGTAATCCCAGAGAAGGTAATTGCAATAACCAAGCGTTTAAGATTTTTTGTTGTTGAAAATTTACGCAGCACCAGAAGATTTTTAAGACTTATCGATAAAAGATTCCCGATTGATGAATCGGTATTTTATGAGATGAGTGAACATACAGTCGAAAAAGATATAAGTCATTTTCTGGAACCGGTCAATAACGGTCACGATATCGGCCTGATGAGCGAAGCAGGACTGCCGGGAATTGCTGATCCGGGTGCCAGATTAGTTGCGTTAGCACATCAGAATAAAATTGTAGTAACTCCTCTTTCCGGACCCTCATCAATTATCATGGCATTAATATCCTCGGGGCTTAACGGTCAGAATTTTTCATTCAACGGATATCTTCCGGTTAAACCCCCTGCCAGAGAAGCTAAGCTCAGGGAGCTGGAAAGAAAAGCTCATGAAGGGTATACCCAGATTTTCATGGAAACTCCATACAGAAATCAGAAAATGCTTGAATCCATACTCGTAACCTGTCATAAAGATTCAATGCTGTGCATTGCTGTCGATATCACATTATCGACAGAATCGATAAAAACGATGAGAATTTCTGAATGGAAGAAGAATATCCCCGACCTTAAAGACAGACTTGTTATTTACGTTTTGCAATAATTTATTTCTTGCCCGGTCCCGGACCAGCTGCAAGTTTAACAAGGTATATTTCGTACAAAAGGGGTGTATAATTTCCATAAGCAAGATTAGAAGGCAAAAGCGCTTTTGACTTCCCTCCTCCTCTCATATAGCTTAATGCTTCCTCAAATCCTGCTATATAATAACCTTCATTTACGGGATGAACAAGAGTATCCTTGCCATAATTAGATTGTAAAAGTGTCCCGTCCAGATAATACACTTTATACAAGACGTATGAAGTGTCGTGAATTTCTGCCAGCTTTCCGGTTCCGATAACGATATCCATATAATATAATCCACTGGGTTTTAATTCAAAAGTATCGTTCGGGTGACTGGAAAGGTATGCCTGGATCTTTTCTCTTTCTACATTTTCGTATTCGTTAGTCCAGTTACATGAGATGAATGCAAAAATCATTACACCTGCTAGAAAAGCTAATCCTGCCTTTTTGGTTTTTATTTTCATAACGCTGAAATTATTTCAATAATTAACAATATTAAACATTAATGAATTACCGGCCTTTTAAAACACTGATATTGTATACTATTACAGCCCTTGATGGTATTTTATTACCATCTCCAACGAATCCATAAGCTAAAAATGGAGGAATGATAAAGATTGCTTCTCCTCCCGGTTTCAGCATTTTCAATCCCTGGTTCAGCCCTGCTCCCATCTCATTTTTCCCCAGAATAATTTCTTTTGGTCCAAGCTCCCTTGATGAATAACAGCTTGTTCCATCAAGAAGAGAGCATTCATATTCCATTATAACTTTGTCATTATCTGTAAAATAACTGCCATCACCTTCTGATTTTATTAAATACCATAATCCAGTAGGTGATTCAGTCATTTTAAGATTTTTTCTTACAATATAATTTTCAATCCTTTCCCTGTCTTTCTGGACAAGATACCTGTTAAGATCCGCCATTTCCTTTTTCCCGGGTTTGGGGCGATTCTGGTTTTTATCCTGAACAGAATTACAGGAGACAGAAATCAACGATAATAACGCGAAAACAAAGAGTTTTATTATCATCACTGATTATTATTGTATCTGGCGAAATTTTCCTTCAGCACTTTTAGAAAATAACTGATAGTGTTTTCAAGAGTATCCGGATAATCTCCGCCCGAAGCATTCATGTGGCCGCCTCCGTAGAAAAATTCTGATGCAATTTTATTTACCGGAAACTGACCTTTGGACCTGAATGAAAGTTTTACGAATCCTTCTTTTTCAATAAACAATGCCGACAAGATAATACCATTGATCGAAAGAGGCATATTGACAAATCCTTCAGTATCGCCCTTAACATGTTGATATGAAGCAAGTTCATCCCTTGTCAGAGAAATGTAAGCTGTCTGGTACTCCGGCAGGATAACCATCTTTTTATTCAGGGCATATCCCTGCAACCGCATTCTGTCGGCGGAAAAGTTATTGTAAATCAGGTCGTGCACCTTTTCCTTTTCAATTCCCGTTTCAATCAGATCAGCGACAATCCTGAATGTTTTGCTCGAATATGTCCCATGTTCAAAGTTACCTGTATCCGTAATAATTCCGATATAGAGTGCTTCTGCATATTGTTTATTCAGAAACGGTCCACCGTTAATTTGAGTAATAAGTTCGTGAAGAAGCTCTGATGTGGAGCAGAAGGATGGATCTGAAATGACAATATCAGAGAAATTTTCCGGATTGAGATGATGATCTATAATTACTTTTTTTGCACTCGATGAAGAGACAAGTTTTTCAGCTTCACCAAGCCTGCCTGGTTGATTGAAATCAAGCATTACAATCAGGTCGGCTTTCTCAATCAGCTCCTTGCATCTCTCTCTGTTTCTGATAAAAACGTTAATCAGGTCAACATCATCCATCCATTTCAGAAACTCCTGCAGGTAATTTGGAGAAATCATATCAACATTCTTCCCTTGTGCCTTAAGATATTGATATAGTGCCAGTTGAGCGCCAACGGCATCGCCATCCGGATTTAAATGACAGATTAACAATATATTATTGGAAGAGACAAAAAGTTTTGTTAATTCTTTTGTATATTTGGATAATTCTATCACTTTTGCAACTGTTATTTCAAGTTGTTAAAGATAAAAAATATTCCTGAAGACAAACTCTGAAATTATTATTACTAAAGAACTGTTTATGGATGGCAATTTCACTTTCTCAATAATAAAACCTAACGCTGTGCGGACAGGTAAAACCGGACCTATTCTGGCTATGATCAACGAAGCTGGTTTTGAGATTGTAGCTATGAAAATGGTAAAAATGACTGTTGAGCAGGCAGAGTCTTTCTATGCTGTTCATAAAGGCAAATCTTTTTTTGAGAGCCTGATTGAATTCATGACCTCAGGGCCGGTCTTTGTAATGATCCTTAAACATGATAACGCTGTTGAAGAATTCAGAAAGCTGATTGGGGCTACTGATCCAAATAAAGCTGAACCAGGTACAATAAGAAAAACTTTTGCAATCTCAGTGCAGATGAATGCTGTCCACGGATCGGACAGTGATGAAAATGCTCAGAGAGAAGCAGATTTCTTCTTTTCCACATTTGAAAGATTCTTAATATAATCTATGAATACAGGAATAGTTAAGGATTTTTCAGATAAGAAAACTCTCGAAAAGTACTCCTCAGCCTTCACTCTATCCGATATGGAGGTTTTTATTTTCCCTGAACTTTTTTATCCCCTTGTGCTGGCAAATATAATGTCGCCAATACTCTGGTCATGGAGAGAAAACCAATGGTTTAAAGACATTGAGAAGAAGAGCTTTACTTTTAAAGCGAACAGAATCAAACAGTTTATAATCCAAAACTATGTCTTTAACCTCGACCTGTCAACATGGGGGCTGACTTCAAAAAGCGCGGAAATTGAAAGGTTCCGCGAGTTTTTCGACATGGATGTCCTCAGGCAGTCAAATGCTCTTTTCGGTTACGAAGGCGACAAGTATTATTTTGATATTGATATCAGGAAGCATTTCGGTCTTGACAAATATAATTCTGACATAATTCCATACTGGAAAACGGAGACAATCGAAGCGATGACCGCCTTCAGGTATAAGGAGAATTTCACAACCGGAGGAGGTGAATGTGTTTCATTATCATCTCTTTATGCGGCTGCCATGTTTGTTGTCGGACGCATACCTATTGAAAAAATATTTCTTATTGCCACACCCCTTCATTCACAAAACTTTATTACCGAAAAAGAAGGATTAATAACCAATAACAGAAGGATCGTTACGAAGAATATGTGGTTCAACGGAACTTCGCTTTCGGAAAAGGCAAGAAGGGCGCTGGAAAATGAAAAAGTCACTATCGTCTCACATATTTCAGGTTATATCCATACCATCTATAAGGACGCAACTATTGACAAGAAAGCTTACGGTCTGTTTACAGCCAGGCTCAGGGAGTTTCTGATTACTGATCTTACAAATCTCATTTTCATAAATTTCCTGCGGTTCAAATCAAAATATAAGTCATTGTTTCAATATGAGTGTGAATGCTCCGGTAAAAAAAGATATATCTCACTTGAGAAAATGTTTGAGTATGAGCACACAAGCAGGTTCAATGTATCGGCCGAAACCAGGGCTCAGCTCATAAAAGAGATTGAAGGTGATGAGTTTCACCTTAGTCCTCTGCAGGGCAAAATAATGCTAAATGATGTGGAGGAGATCATTGATAACAACCATGGTAGAAGCCTAAAAGAGATTGAAGATCAGTTTATTAAGTTCAACGGGAGTATTTCTCAGGTAAACATTCATGAGATGTTCAAAGATCTTTCAGCTTTTATTTCAACAGACCCGAAATTACCCGATGACAACAAAAATTATATTATTTCATCTGTTCCGCAGATATCTGTCAATGATGGAAGGGAGAAGATTATTCATTCAATAATCAATCATACCGGAGTATCTGAGCTTTCACTCCTTACGCTTTATGTTTATCGCCAGATGGATAAAATTGACTGGCTTCCGTTTGTCAAGGCTGCAATTGAACGTAATCCAGTATGCTTAAATGATCTTAATAAAAAGAGCGTTAAGGAAGTTTATGAAATATTGCTGCAATTACCCGACAAGTCAATATATGACCACAAGAGGCTCGCTCTCCCCGACGAAGTCTGGAACTTCAGACGTGGAGACGGGATAGAAAAAGCTCTTCTGATGGCTGATGTCATAATCCAAAAAGAGAATACTGCGACAGTTTCAATAAATATTGAGGAGAAAAATGTGACTCTTGATTTTAATGGCAGGAAATACCGTTTTTATTCTGTAAAAGGGTTCAGAAAACATATCTATATTTCAGATAATAAATACATTATCAAATAGTTAGATAAAACCATTGTCCCGCCTTACGGGACCTAAATGACCCTCTTCCCCCAGCCCCTTCTCCCAAGGGAGCAGGGGAGTAAAAATCAATCAGATAGTGTATTAATCCCTCTCCCCTGGGAGAGGGTGTTTTATATTGGGGATCATTTTAGCACAATATCCTTAATTATTTCAGCTCCTGCTTTTTCGTTAAGCTTTTCCTTCAGAGCCTGCCTTAGCATCAGCAGTTCATTTCTGACAACCGAAGAGTTAAGATGAATATACAGAATATGATCCTTTATATATATTTTAGATGTACGCGAAAATATGGCTTTTCCGACAGTTTCTTCCCACGAATTTATCAGACCAATCTCTTTCAGTTTATCTTCAAGATTCATCTCCTTTAGATAATCCTGTATTGCTTCAGCCAGTGATATGGTTTTATTTCGTCTCATTTATCGGTTTTCCCATTTTGAATTACCTCTTCGACTATATTATTGTTTATTTTAAAAAGCTTATAATCGGTATTGTGAGATGATAGGATTTCATGAAGACGGCTCCGATGCGTATCAGTGATAAATATCTGGCCGAACCTTTGATTCCCTACAAGTCTTATTATCTGTTCAACACGCTCAGCATCAAACTTATCGAAGATATCGTCAAGCAATAATATTGGTGATATTCCTGATTTTCGCCTGATGTAGTCGAATTTTGCAAGCTTAAGCGCCACAAGATAAGATTTCTGCTGCCCCTGGGAACCAAGTGATTTTACTGAGTGTTGATTCATTTCAAGCAACAGATCGTCTTTGTGAATACCAATTGTTGTGTACTCAAGAAAACGATCCTTATGGACAGAATTTATGAGTGCTTCACCGAAATCTCCTTCAGCCAGATGTGACCTGTAAGATAATTTAACTTTCTCTTTTTCAGACGATATCATCGAATAATGCTCCTGAAAAACAGGGATTAGCTCATTTACCAGTAGGTCTCTTTCCTTAAACACAAAGGTGCCATATTTCACAAGCTGTGAATCCCAGATAGTAAGAGCATCGCTTTCAAATCTTCCGGTCGATTTGAAGTCCTTCAATAACCGGTTCCTGTGCTGAAGTGCTTTGCTGTACTTCAACACAGAATCGAGATACTCAGCATTGTACTGACTGATTATCTTATTTAGGAATCTGCGTCTTTCTTCGCTTCCTTCAGAAATCAAAGCACTGTCAGCAGGTGAAATCATTACAACCGGATACTTCCCTACATGATCAGAAAGTTTTTGATACTCCTTATTGTTTTTTTTCAGTACTTTCTGTTTTTGTCTCTGAAATGCGCAACAAATCAGATCCTCTTCTCCATTCTTCACAAACGTTCCGTTTATTATGAAATACTCTTCACCATGACGAATACTGATGCTGTCGATATTATTAAAGAAGCTTTTAGTGAGAGAAAGGTAGTGGATGGCATCAAGAATGTTTGTTTTCCCGACACCGTTATTGCCGACAAAACAATTTATTTTAGGTGAGAATTCAAGTTCAGTACTGTCGTAATTTTTAAAGTTGGCGAGTGAAAGTTTTCTGAGGTACATAATTGAAGGCGTAGAGGTGTAAAGGCTCAAAGGCGCAAGGGATTAAAGGTTTCTTAATATACCCTGCAAATTTATAAAAAGAATCGCTAATTGCCTTTTTGATGAGGGAGATTCCTCATTCCGCTTCCCCTTCGCTTTGCTCAGGGCCTCAGCTCCATTCGGAATGACATGTTTCTCAGGTTGTTAAAGGGGAGAGAAGGCGGAATGCCTCGGGCATTTTCTTTCGGGAGGTGTATGACTTAAGGAGATTCCTCATTCCTCCGCCAGCTGGCGGACGAGGAATCTCCATCTCACTCCCATCATAATCACCGTGTCATTCCGAGCGTTAGCGAGGAATCTCCATCACTCTTCCGAAAATGTTATTCATATCGAAGTGAGAAATCTCCTAAAATAGTCAGATACTATTGACTGATAGTTAAATTTTTCTTGTTAACAGCGTTATTAATTTTAAAATAAGCTGAAATAAATTACTTTTGCGGTGAAAAATTTTGAAGCTGATATTTATGGCAAAGAAAACAAAAGAAGGTAATCCACAGGGAATGAAGAATGTGGAGCAGACACTGACAAGAACTGAACAATATCTGGAAGAAAACTATAAGCCATTACTTATTACATTAGGAGTTATAGTAGTGCTGGTCGGACTGTTCTGGGTTGCAAAGATCTATCTGAACAAAAGAAATGAAGAGGCTCAGTCTCAGATGTATATGGCTGAAAGATATCTTGAGATGGATTCTATGAAACTTGCATTAAATGGTGATGGCAATTACCTCGGGTTTATTGATATTGCCAGTGAGTACAAATTTACCACTTCCGGTAATCTTGCGCTGTACAGTGCCGGAATATGCTATCTTCACCTTGGACAGTACCAGGATGCCATTGATTTTCTGAATAAATATTCTAAAAAAGATAAGGTTATAGGATCTCTTGCAATCGGGGCAACAGGTGATGCCTACGTTGAGCTGGGTGATCTTAAAACAGGTGTTTCAAAGTATATTGAAGCAGCCGATTTTGCATCAAATTCGTTCAACACTCCAATATTCCTGATGAAAGCCGGGGAAATCTATGAGCAGGATGGCAACTATACTGAAGCACTTAAAGTTTACCAAAGAATACAGGACAATTATCCAGAAAGCAGTGAAGGGCTTTCAATCGATAAATATATTGCACGCGTAAAGCTTCTGATGAAGTAGAATGGCCACAACAAACTTATCAGCCTATGATCCGGAGAGTGTTCCTGATGCCGGTAAAATGAGGTTTGGAATTGTTGTTTCAGACTGGAACAAAGATGTGACGTGGTCGTTGCTCGAAGGTGCAGTATCAACCCTTAAAAAGCATGGCGCCACAGATAAAAACATCATCATTAAACATGTTCCCGGAAGTTTTGAACTTACTCTTGGCGCTCAGTTTCTTGCAGAGTATGAAGATCCTGATGCCGTGATTTGCCTTGGGTGTATCATTCGCGGCGAAACCCCTCATTTCACATATATCTGTCAGGGAGTCACACAAGGAATTACTCAGCTTAATCTCGATTATAATATACCATTCGTTTTCGGAGTTCTTACTACGGATATTCATGAACAGGCAATAGCCAGAGCCGGTGGTGAATATGGAAACAAAGGTGATGAATCTGCAATTACAGCAATTAGGATGGCAGCACTTCAGCAGGAAATGGAAAAGTAAGTCTACCTGAGAACTTTTCTTACGAATGCCACGGTAAAGTAAGACATCAGAAATACACCCATAAATCCTTCGATACTTGATATGATTCTTGCCGCTCCATGCGGATAATGATCGCCGTAACCTATTGTAAAGAAAGTTATTGCACTGTGGTAGAAAGAGCGGGCGACCACGCTAAGCTGATCGGATGTGGCGGAAACGATATCAGCTTTTGAAAAAGTAATCAAAAGAATATATATTACACTGAATGTAAGATAACCTGCGGCCATTGAAACAAGTACTCTGGCAGGATTGGTTGCATAAGAGCCCATGGCATCAAAAACGAGCCACTTGAAGCCGTGGGGAATATAGCTCAATATTTTTTTAAGGCCGCCTTTCTCTTTTTGTTCAGTAAGCCACGATTTTGCTTCATATCTTTTGAACATGATATAAGCTTCGTCTTCATCGGCATATTTGCCGGTACCGCTGAAGTTTTCCTTAAGGATCCTGAACTGTTCGGCTTTCTGCCGTAATGTAGTCACGCCCTGCTGAATTATTAATTCTTTGCATTTGTTAAGTTTCCAGTCGACGTAAACTTTGCCGATCAGACGCATTCCTGACAAATCAAGTATCTTAATATCAACCGGAAAATCATATGGCTCCAGGTCAACAATATCTCGAACAATAGTATCGGAAATATCAAGGAGTTGTGCTTTTGCAAGCCTCAGATCAAAATAATGGTCAAGATGGCACGATTTAAGAGAAATAATATTGAATTTTGATTCATAAAAAGTTACATCACCGTTGCCGAAATCAGTTTTTTCAAAACTTATTTCGGTATCTTCCATCTCCATGAGATTGAAGTTTTTAGGACCCGATCCCATTTCTGCTTTTTTAAATTGAATTTTGCCTGCTTTACTGGAAGCACCTTCAAAATTTACCTCTCCGTCTCCAAAAACCGACCTGTTGAAATTTATTCTTCCCGAACCAAAATCGACTGTTCTGAAATCAACTCTGCTGTTTCCAAATTCTGTCCTTTCGAACATAATCTCACAGTCGCCAAAAACTGAATAATGAAAATCGACCTTACCGCCGGCAATTCTGGTAATTTTGAAATTAAACCTCCCGCTGTTGAAACGTGTATTGATAAAAAGCAATTCGCCACTATTGAACTCAGTATTCGCGAAACTCACTTCACCATTACCAAACTGAATATCCTGAAAATCCTTTATCCCGTTCCTAACAATAGCATTTTTAAACAAAAAATCACCCTCGCCAAATGTGCATCCGGCGAATTCAATATTCCCGTCACTGAAGTAAGTGTTTGAAAAGATCACATTCCCCTTGCCAAATGCCGATCCCGCAAAGACAACTTTCCCTTTTCCAAAATGGGTACCGTCGAAGCTCACCTCACCATCCGGAAACAATGCATGTGAAAAATCGTTGCACACTTTTGATTCAAAAAAAGCATTTTTTGCAGAAAATCCTTTTATCGGTACAAGCTCTTTCTTTTCAATATTGTTACGTCTCCTGTAGGCTGATAATGAGAAATCAGATACAAAAAAATTATCGAGATTAACCTCTTTCCCTTCCTTTATCAGGTCATAAACAGAATTCACATCAACCGCTCCAAATAACTCTGAATCAATATCTTTACCCTTAGAATCAAAGAAAGTCAGAATTGCGGTTTTAGGACATGTCCTTCCATCATCTGCAATAAATTTGACGGTTTTGGTTTCCACCCGATAACCTGAATACCCTGTTATCATCTGATCCGGATTTAAAATTGAGCACCAAATTAATAAAAATAATGATCGTTTTTACCTCATGCATAATATCCGATAAGGACAATATGAACATTTATTCCTGGTATCTGAAGTCATGCTGAAAGGCTCCTTATTGCCGAATATTTTTCCGGTAACAGCCTCAAGCTTCTCCATAAATTCCTGTCTTACAGTGCTATAGTCTTCTAATAAAATCTCACCGGCTTGTGACTTTTTAATCCTGAGCTTGTCATAGTCATCTTTTTCTGAAGCTTTATTCAGCTTATAAACTGATGGCCTGACTTTTATTTCAG
>JBGOXH010000129.1:0-7648 GCA_041479075.1 Bacteroidia bacterium
GGGGTAGATAGTAAAAGAGGGACTTTTTCAACAGCCCCAGAGAAATGCTTATCTATCTGTTAATTACACCCCTTCCCTTAGACTTAAGAGGGCCGAGCGTTAAGAACTAGCCCGGTGGGCTAGTTTAGCGAAGGAGCCAGCTTGCAGGGAAGGGGTCGGGGGTCGGGTTAATGAAAATAGAAAGTAAGCATTATTTAATCTTAAATATTATCCCGTAAATCGAGAAGTAATCCCTTTATTTTCTGAAGTGATTCGTTTATTTCGTACTTATAATCAGCCTCTTCCCATTTGTCTGCAAGTTTCTTTTTTGCTCCGGGAAGAGTCATCCCTTCCTCCTTAAGAAGATGATAAATTATCTTCAGGTTTTTAATATCCGTTTGTGTGAACAACCTGTTTCCCTTTTTATTCTTCATTGGTTTCAGGATGTTGAATTCATTTTCCCAAAACCTCACAGTCGATATTGGAACACCCAGCATCTTTGAAACTTCGCCTATTGAATAATAGAGCTTTTCTATCGGTTTTTCCTTGTATGGCATAATCTTATTTATATGTTATTTCACCATTATCTGAAATTTTTATAACTGAATCGGGAAAATCTGCTGCAGTTAGGTCCTGAATTTTCCTGATTACCCGTTTCTCAGGATCGACTCTTACTCCAATATATGTCTGATAAACCGGTATTATTCTTCCTGAAATAAATCTCCCATCCGGATTGATATTTAATCGAAAAACAGGTGCGATTCCACTGGGACCCGACAAATTGAATCTGCCAAAGGTGCAAAAATTCCCGAGGCTGTATCCTATAAAACGGTTTTTGTAAATTTCAATAGCCCTTGTTACGTGTGGTCCGTTACCAAAAATTACATCTGCACCAGAATCAATCATCCGGTGTGCAAAATTATAAACGTCTCCCCTGCTTTCAGTATAAAACATCTCTTCCGTTTTTGGAACATGCTGATAATCATCACCTTCAGCACCACCATGGAAAGAAACTATCACAATATTGCAGGTATCAGCAAGAAGTTTAACAATCTCTTCAGCTTTTGAAATATCATTAATACTGACAGTTCCTGCATTAGGAGCAAATGCACAAAATCCATAAAGAAGGCTGTCTTTCCTGAAAATTGAATAAGGATATTCCAGAAGTCCACCGTAATATATACCAAGGGAATCAAGCAGCTCAATTGTGCGACTCCTTGCTGCAGCACCAAAATCGCCAAAATGGTTATTTGCCAGACTTAAAATATCAAATCCCGAAACAACCAGAGCATTTACATATCGTTCCGGCATCCTGAAGAGGTAGCATTTTGTTGTATCCCTGCATTTTTTAGCAGGTTCACCATAATTAAGGAATGAGCCTTCAAGATTTCCGAATGTAATATCTGAAGCTGCAAGTGTATCAGCAAGGTCGCCCAATAATAATAAAGGATTATTGTGGGGAGGCAGGTATTTTGCTGACGGAAAAGCAGTTCCGAACATAATATCTCCGACACCGGTAATTACTATGTTTTCATTGTTAGGGACAGTATCTGCCTGAACAGCAAAACATTGTAAACGTAAGGCGCTGATAATTAATGATGTTATCAGGATAGAAATGAGATTTCCCCTCATAAACAATTTTTAAGGAAAGATTAATCAAAAGATTGCCCTGTTTTGGAAGCAATTTCAATCATTCTATCATATTCTTCCGCGGAAAGATCATTAAAATAATAGTTTACAGGATCAACATTTACTCCGTTGACTTTGATCTCATAATGCAGGTGAGGGGCAACTGACATTCCCGTACTACCAACAAAGCCTATTATATCACCTCTTTTGACTTTCTGCCCTTCCCTTACGTTGAATCTGTCAAGATGAGCATAGATTGAAGTAATTCCAAATCCATGATTAATAATAATGTGATTGCCCAAGCCTCTTTTAGATGTCAAAACTTTATCAACTACACCATTGCCAGTGACATAAACATCTGTCCCCAGTGGTGTGGTAAAATCCATCCCTGCATGAAATTTCACAATTTTATAATAAGGATGTATCCTTAACCCGTATCCTGAAGCAACACGTGTAAGATCCTTTCCGGAAATGGGGATAATAGCAGGAATTGAAGCAAGCATTTCCTCTTTTTGTTTTGCCATTACAATGAGGTCATCAAATGACTTTGACTGAACATAGATCTTTTTCTTCAGATGGTTAAGTCTTTTTGCAGTTTCGATAACAATGCTTGAGTTGTCGTATCCTTCAAGCTCCTTGTATCTGTTTATGCCTCCAACTCCGCTTTCACGCTGGGTTTCAGGTATTGGTTCTGCTTCAAATATTGTTCTGTAAAGATTATCATCGGTTTGCCGGAGCTGACCGATAACCTTATCAAGGTTATCCATCTCTCTGTGAACCAGATCATATTGAAGGGTAAGCTGGTCAATTTCCCGCAACAATGCTTTCTCTTTGGGTGAATCGAAAAAAATGGCAAAAATCAGGTAGTAAAAAAATGCAATTAAAAGCGAACCAACTAAATAAGCCAGTGCCCTCAGTAATACTGCTCTGAATCCAAGCTTAATCTTATCAAAGCTGAGAGATTCGGGATTAAACCTGTATCTTGAATTTGGCATAACTCTGCAAAGATAATTAATTCGCTAAATAACAAGAGGGTTATTATATACCCTTTCAACCACCCCGTCCCCGCGGATGCGGGGCCACCTCCCGCGAAAAGCGGGAGGAAAGTAAAAATATATTTTAAAAAACTTCCTCCTCCTCTTCAGAGGAGCCTGCCTGCCGGTAATGTATTTCTTCACAATTTAGGTAACAGAAAAACTCTGACCTTTAGATTAAAAACCCCCTTTCTTATTTCCCCCAAGGGGGAAAGGATGATTTAGCTTCCCGCCTCAGCGGGACTGGGAAGGGGGTAGAATTGTATATCTATAAGATTATCTGAATATTGAATCAGATCCGAAAGTCTGGATCATCTCGTTGAATTCTTCCTGGGTGATATCGCTATTGAAGAAATTTATTGCGTTGACGGGCGATCCATATTTATTTATCTGATAATGCAGATGCGGACCTGTTGATAATGATCCGGTGCTTCCACTCAGGCCTATCATATCACCTCTTTTTACGTTGGCATCCTTGGGAACATTTATTTTGCTGAGATGTGCGTACATTGATACAAGACCATACCCGTGGTCGATTACGACATAATTTCCGAAACCACCCGTATTAAAGTCAGATTCGACAACCTTGCCGTCACCGGTTGCGTATACCTTTGTTCCATACGGCACCTTAAAATCCTGGCCATAATGCATTCTCCCGTATCCGAGAATCGGGTGCTTTTCGCGGAACCCGAATCTGTCACCCAGCCTGAAAGAGGGATCGACAGGACTTATTGCCGGCGAGTGATCTATCTCGAATTTCCATTCAGCAGATCTGTCAGCAATCGATCTGAACGATTCACCCTGAACATTAACCATGTTTTTCATCTCTTCAAGCCTGACGTGGATGGATCTAATTAGATTAGAGTTAATATATCCTTCAAGATCTTTGAACCTGTCAACACCACCAAAACCTGGGTTCCTGATAGAACCAGGAATGCTATCCATCATCAATACCGGACGGTATCTGATCTCATCCGACATTTTGAGACTTTTGATTGTTCTAAGGGAATTGTCGAGCTCTCTGTTGGCAATAGAATATTGAAACCTGAGATTTTCAATTTGCTGGTCAAGCATTTTCTCTTTGGGCGACCCAAAGATGTTTTCAAAGATTAAACTGTAAAATATGGTAACTGCAATGGAGCCGGTTAACCATAAGAACAAACGTAATAGTTTTTTCCCCCAAGGAAGTCTTACCTGCTTGAATTGCACATCATTATGGTCAAGGAAATATTTACTCCTTTTCATGGGTTAAGCCTGAATTTCGAATTTTTATTTTAGCTAATCGACAAATCTAAGCCAAAAAAATTAATTTTACAAACCGATTTAAGGGTATATTTACATAACACTTCGTAAAATCAGCAAATGAACGCACAGGAACTGAGGCAGCAGTTTTTTGAATTTTTCCGGTCAAAAGGTCATGTTATTGTCCCATCAGCACCTATGGTAGTTAAAAACGACCCTACTTTGATGTTCACCAATGCCGGTATGAATCAGTTCAAGGATATTTTTCTTGGGCACAGTCAGCCGAAAAGCAGCAGAGTCGCCAACTCACAAAAATGCCTCAGGGTCTCTGGTAAACATAATGATCTTGAGGAGGTTGGACATGATACTTACCACCATACCATGTTTGAAATGCTGGGCAACTGGTCATTTGGCGATTATTTTAAAAAAGAGGCAATCGAATGGGCATGGGAATTCCTTGTTGCGAATCTGGGAATACGCGAGGATCGGATTTATGCGACAATATTTAAAGGCAGCGACGAGGAAAATGTTCCTCGTGATGAAGAGGCTCTCAGGTACTGGAAAAAATGCTTCCAAAAATCACGAAACCATATTATTGAAGGAACAAAAAAGGATAATTTCTGGGAAATGGGAGAAACAGGTCCGTGTGGCCCTTGTTCTGAAATTCATATAGATATCAGAAGTGAAATTGAAAGAGACAAGATACCCGGGCATGAGCTTATAAATAAGGGACATCCGGAAATCATAGAGATATGGAACCTGGTTTTTATTCAGTACAACAGAAAAGCTGACGGATCTCTCGAAATACTTCCTTCAAAACATGTCGATACCGGAATGGGATTCGAACGGCTTTGCATGGTTGTTCAGAATAAGAAATCAAATTACGATACCGATCTCTTCCAATCCTTAATCAGTGAAATATCAGCTATAACCGGCAAGAAATATGGAGCAAACGGTAAGTCGGATATTGCCATGCGCGTGGTTGCCGATCACCTGAGGGCCGTAGCATTTTCTATTGCAGACGGACAGCTTCCTTCAAATAATAAAGCTGGATATGTTATTAGGCGAATCCTCCGCCGGGCAGTCAGGTACGGATACAATAATCTTGAGATTGAAGAACCCTTCATGTATAAGCTTGTACCTGTTCTTGCTTCGATTATGGGAGATTATTACCCGGAATTAAAAACATCACAGGACCAGATTTCAAAGATCATTTTTGAAGAAGAATCTTCTTTTCTGAAAACACTCGGAAAAGGACTTAAGATGATAAGCAGGATGATCACTGATATGAAGAAGAACAAAGAGAAT
Organism: Bacteroidia bacterium; assembly: GCA_041479075.1. Taxonomy (GTDB): domain Bacteria; phylum Bacteroidota; class Bacteroidia; order Bacteroidales; family VadinHA17; genus LD21. The sequence continues at coordinate 5,193 of JBGOXH010000129.1, forward strand.
ATTCTGCCGGGTAAAGTTGCTTTCGAACTATATGACACATATGGCTTCCCGGTCGATCTTACCCAGCTTATCCTAAGGGAAAATGGGATGAAGATCGATATCAAAGGCTTTGAAGAAGAGATGCATGGACAGAAAAGCAGATCTAGAAAGGATGCAGAACTCGACGCAGGAGACTGGCAGATAATAAGGGAATCTGATGAGACATATTTCACAGGCTATGAAAAAACTGAAGATGAGGTATTTATCAGTAAGCTCAGAAATGTGAAACTAAAAAACACTGAGGTATGTCAGCTTGTTTTCAACAAAACTCCGTTTTATGCAGAATCGGGTGGACAGGTAGGTGATACAGGATATATATTTTCCGAAAACGAACGCATATTGATCATTGATACGATTAAGGAAAACAAATTAATTATTCATATTGCAAAAAAAGCACCTTCTGATCCGAAAGCTCATTTTACGGCAGTTGTTGATATTGAGAAACGGCTAATGACTGCGAGTAATCACACTGCCACTCATCTTATACATTATGCATTACGTGCTGTCCTTGGGAAGCATGTAGAACAGAAAGGCTCACTGGTAACACCCGACAGGCTTCGGTTCGACTTCAGTCACTTCAGTAAAATCAGCAGGGAAGAACTGGCACGAGTCGAAATGATCGCAAATAAGCTGATAAGGGAAAACCATCATTGCAGGGTCACTGAAAATATATCTCTGAAAAAAGCCAAATCGATGGGTGCGATGGCTCTCTTTGGAGAAAAATATGGAGAGACAGTAAGAGTTGTCGAATTTGGAAATTCAGTTGAGCTGTGCGGAGGAACACATGTGGAATCGACAGCCAGCATTGGAATAATAAAAATAGTATCAGAAGGAGCAATTGCTGCAGGAATAAGAAGAATCGAAGCTGTAACGGCTGCAAGAGCAGATGAATATATAAATGAAAAATTAAACTCACTCGATGAAATCGGAGTTCTTCTTAAAAGTACCGGTAACGTTAAAGAGTTTGTAGAAAAACTAATTACTGAAAATAATTATCTCAGAAAAACAGTTGAAAAATTTGAGGCACAATCAGCTCATTTTGCCCTTGAAAATCTTGAAGAGAATGCAATTATTATAAAGAATATCAGATATGTTGCAGGTCAGATAGAAACAGATTCACCTGACACACTTAAAAAAATAGCCTTCGAGGTAAGAAAAGCTTCTGATAACAGTATAGTTGTTATTGGATCAGCAATTGGAGATAAGGCCAATATTGTTGTTATGGTGAGCGACAAACTTGTAAATGAAAAGAACATCAGTGCAGTGAATATAATAAAGGAAATCGCTCCTGAAATTAATGGTGCAGGCGGCGGACAGCCGTTCCTTGCTACTGCCGGGGGGAAGAATCCAGACGGTATAAAGAAAGCCATCAAAAAAGCTGAAGAATATATAAGAAAATTGTCATAAGTCGACTATTGTGATTCGCCCTTTGAATCCCGCTTGCGGGATCGTTGAAGCCAACGGCGTCAAGGGGATGTTTTAAAATCAGTCGAACTCTTCTTCACCATACTCAAATTATATCTTGCTTATTATCTGCATTTTATAAATTCCGTCTTAATATCGCAAGAAAGCTAATATTCAGCAAGTGGCAGGAGGCTCTGGGAGGTGAACTACAGGTTATAGTATCGGGCGGTGCAGCACTTCAGTCAAGGCTGGAAAAGATCTTTTGGGCAGCAGGACTGCCTGTCATCCAGGGTTACGGACTTACCGAAACATCACCTGTGATTGCCGTAAATCCGCTCAGAATTCCGGAGATAAGGTTCGGCACTGTTGGCCCGGTAATTGAAAATGTCGAAGTAAAAATAGCAGACGATGGCGAGATATTGTGCCGGGGTGTAAATGTAATGATGGGTTACTGTAAAGCACCTCAGCTAACCGCTGAAGTAATAGATAAAGAAGGCTGGTTTCATACCGGGGATATCGGTGTTTTTGAAGAGGGAAAATGGCTTAAAATAACCGACAGAAAAAAAGAGATGTTTAAGCTTTCAGCCGGGAAATATATTGCACCCCAGATAATTGAGAACAAGCTCAAGGAATCTTTTTTCATCGAACAAGCAATGGTTATTGGTGAAAATGAAAAATTTGCAAGTGCGCTTCTTTCACCTAACTTCGTATTTCTTCATGACTGGTGCTCAGAACATAAAATCCATTTTCGCGATAACAGCGACTTAATTGAATTACCCGAAGTAATTGAAAGATTTTCAAGAGAGGTGAAAGAGGTAAATAAGTCGCTTGGCGAACATGAGGTTATCAAGAGATTCTGTCTCGTTACTGAAGAATGGACCCCACAGACCGGAGAACTATCCCCTACTCTGAAACTTAGAAGAAATTATTTGACAGAAAGGTATAAGGATATTATCGCCGAGATTTATTTCGGAGGAGAAAAAGATCTCAATGTACTTTCCAGACTTAAAAAC
>JBGOXH010000354.1:0-2503 GCA_041479075.1 Bacteroidia bacterium
ATGAAAATGCTGCCTTTGAAAATAAGCGTAAAAACCTTGCTAATTGCCGTGAAGGAGAATATGAAGGGCTGAGTAAAAAACTGACCGATCCTGCCTGGAAACCCGATTTTGGTCCGGCAGTTTTTAATAAAAAATCAGGTGCAACAGCAGTCGGAGCAAGAGATTTCCTTGTTGCTTTCAATGTCAATCTTAACACCACTTCAACACGACGGGCAAATGCAATTGCTTTTGATGTAAGAGAAAAGGGGAGGAGCATAACAAATAATAAAGGAGAAAAAATAAGTGTACCTGGTACACTTAAAAGTGTGAAAGCAATCGGCTGGTATATAGAGGAGTATGGTCTAGCTCAAATCTCAATGAATCTGACAAACATTTCAGTAACTCCTGTTCATATTGCCTTTGATGAGGTATGCCGTAAGGCTGATGCCCGTGGCGTCAGAGTAACCGGTTCAGAGCTTATCGGTTTGATTCCGCTTAAAGCTATTCTGGATGCCGGAAAATATTTTCTGGAAAAGCAGCAGATATCTGCAGGAGTATCGGATAGTGAATTAATTAAAATAGCAATAAAATCGATGGGACTAAATGATATTCATCCATTTAATCCTGATGAAAAAATAATTGAATTTGTCATGGCAGAAAAAGAGAATAAAAAACTTATCGACATGAACCTGAAGTCTTTTATGGAAGAAACGGCTTCTGAATCGCCGGCGCCTGGCGGCGGCTCGATATCGTCCTATATGGGTGCGCTGGGTGTTGCCCTTGGTACAATGGTTGCAAACCTGTCGAGTCATAAAAAAGGCTGGGACGACAGGTGGAAGGAATTCTCCGACTGGGCAGTGAAAGGGAAAGAGATTCAGAGCAAACTGCTAAATCTTGTCGATGAAGATACTGAAGCATTCAACAAAATAATTGCAGCTTACGGACTTCCGAAGAAAACAGACGAAGAGAAAAAAGCAAGAAATAATGCTGTACAGGCAGCCACAAAAGAAGCAATAATGGTTCCATATAAAGTTATAGAGACAGCCTATTCCGGTTTCGCTCTTATCCGTGAAATGGTCGAGCAGGGCAATCCAAACTCTGTGACTGATGCCGGTGTGGGAGCACTCGCACTGCGATCATGTATTAAAGGAGCTTATCTTAATGTAAAGATAAATGCTACGGGACTTGAAGATAAAAGCTTTGCAAAAGAGATCCTTGAAAAAGGTTGCGATATTGAGTCAAAAGCAGTTATGGAAGAAGAAGCAATTCTGAAAATCGTTGAGTCAGCTATTATCAAACAAAATAAATCATAACTCTGTCTTAATTTCCTTGCAACTTGTACCTTAAACCTTGAACCTTGTACCATTATACCATTATTCTTTTTATCATCCTCAGATGATGCGAATATTTCCCTGTCTCCTGCTTAAATATTCCCTGGTGATCAATTGAATCGATCCTTACCCTGCCCGAGGCATGTATTACCAGGCCTCTCGAAAGAATCATTCCTACATGTGATATTTTACCCTGCTCATTGTCGAAAAATACAAGGTCCCCCGGTTTTGTCTCATCAATAAAACTGACAACAATGCCTGTTTCGCACTGTTTCGAACTGTCGCGTGGAATCGGCTTTCCGTGTATTTTGTAAACAAGCTGCGTAAATCCTGAACAATCAATACCTGAGGGGATTCTTCCTCCCCAGATATAAGGGCTGTTCAGAAATTTCATTGCTGTATCGGGCAGTGAATCATTAGTGGTTATAAAGTGGTCATTAAATTCTTTGCCTGTCGTATAAATATTATTACCGACTTTAAATGTATTTTCTTTAAAATCAGGAGTATAGATATCGCATCCGGCTTCGAGAACCATCTTTGTTTTATCATTTTTATAACAGAGCAGAGATCTGTTCAGAACAAACCCTTTCTCATCATTTTTTTCATCAGAATGTTGCAGATGATTGATGTCAATCCAGCCGGTATAATTATCAAAGATTGTGGAAATTTTCATCCAGTGTCCTATCTGATCTAGGACTTCATATTTTTCTCCGAACAATACCTGACTGAGCATTTCCGACCTGTGTGAAGGTCCCGATCGCAACGGTACAAAAACATTCTCGCAAATATAAATTTCCATCTGTCAAATTTTTTCTAAAATTAACAATTATTAAGCCGCAAGATTCGCAAAGTTGAAGTAAAGCACTCAAAGTTAAGATCATTTTTTTTTGATCTGTGCGATCTTTGCGGTCAAATATTTATCATGCACGGGTTGCATATCCCGAGAGGATTTAACGCATATCGATAACCTCAACGCCTTTATATTTTTCAGGAGCAAAGATAAAAATGCCCGGGTCAGGAACCTGAGTCAGATTATAGTCTGTGATTATTAAAGTAACATTAGTTCCGTCTTTTCTTTTATACTCAAAGTTTCTGAGATTCATTGATGATTTCTCAATAGTAAGTCTGACTCTTATAAGCTCATTTTTAAGATCTTCAGGGTAAAGGTCTATGACATAAGCATCAGGCTTTTC
>JBGOXH010000193.1:0-5483 GCA_041479075.1 Bacteroidia bacterium
GGCGATATAGTATTGGAAAACAAATATGGACGAGCTTTCTGCCTGCACATCTGTACAATCTCTTTTCTTCCTGATACACAGCCTCCGGATGCTCCGCCGAGAGCTTTACCAAATGTTGTTGTTATAATATCAATTTTACCGACAACATTGAAATGTTCGTGTGTCCCGCGTCCGGTTCTTCCAATAAATCCTGAGGAATGAGAATCATCCACAAGGATCATGGCATCGTATTTTTCGCATAGCTTTACCATTTCATCGAGCTTAGCGAAATCGCCATCCATTGAGAAAACACCATCGGTAATTACCAGTTTGATTCTTTTATCTGCATGAAGCTGAAGCTTTTCTTCGAGGTGTTCCATGTTGGAATGTTTGAAGGTGTCGTGCTGAGCGCTGCATAACCTCATCCCATCAATAATAGATGCATGCACAAGCCTGTCAGAGATCATAATATCCTCGCTTGTAAGGATAGCCTCAAAGACACCGGCATTCGCATCCATGCATGATGGGAACAGAATTGTGTCTTCAGTACCAAGAAATTCTGTGACCTTGTTTTCAAGCTCCCTGTGAATATCCTGTGTGCCGCAGATAAACCGGACAGACGACATTCCATAGCCTCTTTCTTCAAGCCCGTCATGGGCAGCTTTTATGACATCGGGATGACTTGATAATCCAAGGTAGTTGTTGGAGCACATATTTATTACTTTTTTCAAATTTGCTCCTGTTGGGAATTCTACCTCTATATCAGCTGCCTGCGGTGAATGTATAAAACGTTCTTCTTTATAGATGCCTGCATTACGAATGTCTGAGAGCTGATTCGTATAAAAATCTTTGATTTTATTGCTGTAACTCATAATTTCCGGAATTGATTTATTTATTAATATATTCATTTACAAGTACAACAATTTTGTTGACCGAATCAAAAGCTTCAGGGGTTGCTTTTTGCGGCGGAATCTTAATCTTGAATTTATTTTCAAGAAAAACCAATAGTGAAACCATCGAAAAAGAATCAACGGTTCCGCTGGAAATCAGGGGTGTGTCGTAGGTTATTTCATCACCTTCATCGAGGTATTCACTGATGACATATTTCCGGATAAGTTCTTTTATATCTTCCATATAATGTAATAATTAAATATTTAAATATTTGTTTATATCAATCATTTTCGAGAGTTGAAATATCTCCGATTTCCTCGCCCCATTCTTTTGCATGAAGCAGCCTTCTCATTATTTTACCGCTTCGTGTCTTAGGAATTTTTTCCATAAATTCAACAGCCTGAGGCATTGCAATTGAAGAGAGCTTTTTTCTCACGAAGTTCATTATTTCAAGTTCAAGATCTGGTCCAGGAGTGAAGCCGGGTTTAAGGGTAATAAATGCTTTGACCACCTCCATGTTTATTTCGTCAGGTTTGGCCACTACAGCTGATTCGGCTACTGCAGGATGTTCGAGTAATGCAGACTCCACTTCAAACGGGCTGACAAGATGGCCTCCGGTATTGATTACATCATCATCTCTTCCGATGAACCAGAAATACCCCTCATTATCAATAGTAGAACGGTCTCCGGAAAGATACCATCCGTTGATGAACTTCTCTTTGTATTTCTCCTCATTATTCCAGTAGCCCCGCATCATTGAAGGCCAGCCGGGTCTGAATGCTATGAGTCCTATTTTTCCGGTTTCTGTTATTGGTTCATACTTTTGAGGATCGAGCACCACTCCTGTAATTCCGGGGAAAGGTCTGCCCATTGAACCAGGCTTTACTCTCATACCAGGGAAATTTGTAATCATTATACAACCTGTCTCTGTCTGCCAGAATGTATCATGAAAGGGTTTCCCAAATACTTTCATCGACCAGATTACGGCTTCGGAATTTAGTGGTTCTCCGACACTTGCAAGATGCCGCAAGCTTGAAAGATTAAACTCCTTTACAATTTCATCTCCGGCTCTCATAAGCGATCTTATCGCTGTCGGAGCTGAATACCACATTGTAATTTTATTATCCTGGATAAATTTATACCATGCCTGGGCAGAAAAACCTGAATCGAAGACACACTGAGTTATACCAAGGCTCCATGGCCCGATTATACCGTACGATGTTCCTGTTACCCAGCCCGGATCGGCTGTGCACCAGTAAATATCATCATCCTGCAGATCGAGTACCCATTTTGATGTAAGATACTGTGAGATAAGCGAATAATGAACATGCTTGACTCCTTTTGGCAATCCGGTTGTTCCTGAAGTGTAATGCAGCACTGAAGGTGTTTCGGCTTTTGTTGGATAAATTTCGAGATGCTCAACAGGTTCTGATTCTTGCAGGCTGAATGCCAATTCCCTTTTTTCAAGCTTTTTAGCTTTGTTATAATCGACAACAATGATGAATTCAAGATGCGGTAGCTTGTCAAGAATTTTCCTGACTTTTGAAAGATGTTTGCTCTGGGTAATGATTGCTCTCGTCTGTGCATTTTCAAGTCTTACAAAAAGAGATTCTTCACCAAATGCTGAAAAAAGCGGCTGTACGATGGCTCCGATTTTAAGGACACCAAGAAATGATAGATACAATTCAGGGATCCTGTCCATAAACAGGCACACCCTGTCTCCGTTTACAATTCCAATGCTTCGGAGAAAATTACCAATTGTATTTCCTGCAAGACGGATATCGTTAAATGAGTAAACCTTTCTGATACCACCAAATCCTTCGTAAATCAGGGCAGTTTTTTCAGCTTTTCCTTTCAGACAGATCCTGTCAGAGCAGTACCACCCGATATTTAAAACATTACCCTGCCTGTACTCGAGTTCTTGTTCGGCAATTGTCCAGCTGAAATTCTTAACCCTTTCTTCGTACGAACCAAAATGCGACATATACAATCTTTATTAATGAATTACCCTGACTTCCAAGATAATTATTTTTTTAGAAGTCATAAAAACTTTTGACTTATTAATCCCAGTTGAGGATCACCTTTCCGCAGTTACCTTCTTCCATCGCATCAAACCCTTTCTGAAAATCATCAATATAGAACCGGTGGGTTATAACAGGGTTAAGGTCAATTCCTCCGATTATCATCATTTCCATCTTATACCATGTCTCCCACATTTCTCTTCCGTAAATACCTTTCAGAGTGATGGCTTTGAAAATTATGTCACTCCATGGAACTTCAAAATTTGAAGGCAGAATTCCAAGAAGTGATATGCTTGAACCGTTATACATATTAGAGAGCATTTCAATAAAAGCTTTAGGAGATCCCGACATTTCAAGACCAACATCAAAACCTCTCATACCCAGCTTTTTAACAGCATCAGATATCTTTTCTCCCTTTGATGGATTAACAGTAAGTGTTGCCCCCATTTTTTTAGCTATGTTGAGACGATAGTCGCTCAGATCGCTTGCAACGATAAACCGTGCCCCGGCATATTTTGCTATTGCAACAGCCATGCTACCGATAAGCCCTGATCCTGTGATCAGGACATCTTCTCCGAGAAGCGGGAATGACAGAGCAGTATGAGTTGCATTACCAAACGGGTCCATTATTGCTGCCCATTCGTCAGGGATCCTGTGGTCGAGAGGTATTACATTTGACGAGGGTACTTTGACATATTCTGCAAATGAACCATCTACATGGACGCCAATTCCAACGGTATTTTCACAGACATGCTCTTTTCCGCGGCGGCAATTACGGCAATGCCCGCAGGCCAGGTGTCCTTCCCCTGTAACCCTGTCACCGATTTTAAGATTGACGACTCCAGCTCCCATCTTTTCGACATAACCCATGTACTCATGCCCGATGATCATAGGAGTTTTTATTGTTTTCTGCGACCATGCATCCCACAAATAAATATGCAGATCAGTACCGCAAATGGCTGACTTTTTTACTTTAATAATTACATCGTTAAGTCCGGGCTCGGGAACAGGAACCTCCTGCATCCATAAACCTTTTTCAGGACGGGCTTTTACAAGAGCTTTCATCTTCTTCATAATAGTCTTTTTTTAAAGCTTTTTTCTGTGAAACCCAAAGTTAATACAAATCTGCAGTTGAAAACCTGATTTATTCTATACTATATATTTAATAGGGTTTGTCTATCTTTACATAATTATAAACGATCTCAAATATTATGCAACAAGTACGGGTGCGCTTTGCTCCAAGTCCAACAGGTCCGTTACATATAGGTGGTGTCAGGACAGCGCTATATAATTACCTTTTTGCAAAAAAACAAAACGGCACATTTATCTTAAGGATTGAAGATACTGATCAGGCCAGGTTTGTTGAAGGTGCTGAAGAATACATAATTGAATCGCTTAAATGGTGCGGAATAATAGTCGATGAAGGGATAAAGGAGGGAGGCAATTATGGTCCGTATCGCCAGAGTGACCGGAAAGATCTCTTCCTGCAATATGCTGATACCCTTGTTGATAAAGGCGATGCCTATTATGCTTTTGATACTCCTGAACAACTTGAAAACCTAAGAAGCGAATCGGAAAAAGCCGGCAATACATTTATATATAATGCTGCAATAAGAGAAAAACTGAACAACTCGGTCACTTTAAAGGAGTCAGATTGGAAAGAAAAACTTGAAAAGGGGGACCCTTATGTTATACGCTACAAAATGCCGCATAATGAGGATATTCATTTTGATGATGTTATCCGCGGCCATATTGTTGTAAATACCAGCACCCTCGATGATAAGGTTTTGTTCAAATCTGACGGAATGCCAACGTATCACCTGGCTAACATTGTTGACGATCATCTGATGGAGATAAGCCATGTAATCCGGGGTGAAGAGTGGCTGCCTTCATTACCTCTTCACTTTATGCTATATCGTTCTTTCGGTTGGGAACCACCTCTGTTTGCCCACCTTCCACTACTTCTTAAGCCTGATGGAAAAGGGAAGCTAAGCAAACGCGATGGAGATAAGATGGGATTCCCGGTATTTCCCCTTTTCTGGCCATATGGCGAAACAGCAAAAGGATACCGGGAGGAAGGATATTACCCGGAAGCGTTTGTAAATATGCTTGCATTACTCGGATGGAATTCAGGGACAGAACAGGAGATCTTTTCAATGAAAGAACTTATTGAAGCCTTTACAATTGACAGGGTTGGCAAGTCTGGTTCCCGTTTTGACCCTGAAAAAGTAAAATGGTTCAATCACCAGTATCTTCAGAACAGAACTAATACTCAGCTTGCCCTTGAGTTCAGGGAGTTCCTGAGAGCTCGCGGATATTATGTTGATATCGTTGACCTCGAAACCCTGGTGGGACTTGTGAAAGAAAGAGTGAGTTTTGTAAAAGATATATGGGAGCAGGCTGATTTCTTCTTTAAAGCTCCGGAAATGTATGATCAGGAAGTGATTAAAAAACGATGGAAAGAGGATTCTGCAGCACTGCTTCTGGAATTAAGATCCTTACTGGAGAAGATCAACGACTTTTCTGCAGCCGGAACGGAAGTTGTTGTTAAGGCATGGATCGGGGAGAAAGGATATGACCCCGGAGCAATTA
>JBGOXH010000329.1:0-2835 GCA_041479075.1 Bacteroidia bacterium
CGACACACCATGGTGAGATGCAGTTCATTTTTGAAGGTTGCTATACTACAGTGGCAGATATAAAAGCAGGCAACAGAAACAACGAAAATGCTCTTTCTGCAGCCGAATTTTTCAACACTCTCAGGTGGCTTAATGGCGATAAATACCCTGCCGAATCACTACATGATCTATGGACTACATTGACATTCAATGAGTTTCATGACATACTTCCGGGATCGGCTATCAATGAGGCAAATAAGGAGGCAATAGCCAGCCATGCAGAATTGCTACGAAAAGCAACGGAATTGAAAAACAATGCTTTCCGCAAAATGGCAGATGAGATTAAATTCCAGACAGGAATAGGACAACCGGTCGTTGCTTATAACCTTCAGCCTGTAAGCCGTAAAGCTGTTATTGAGGCAACTGTATATTCCAACTCGGAACCTGTCACAGCAAAAATAGCAGGCTGGGGTAATTACTACGGTTCAAAATATATTAAACCTGTCGGCGGAAATGTTGCTTCGGTTCTCGTCAGGGATGCTTCCGGCAAAACATACCCTGCACAGGTAGTATGGGGAAAATGGACACCTCCCGGATTTACAACGAAAGTTGAATTTATCGCTGATAACCTGCCGGCAGGAGGATATAAAACTTTCTATGTCGATATGACTAAGCCGGGAGAATTCAATGAACCAATGCCGTTCAGTAACAACACATTTGAAACAGACTTTTTCAGAATTAAGATTGACATGAAAACCGGTGGAATTACAAGTCTTTTTGATAAAAGGTCAAATAAAGAATTTGTCAGAGAGGGTGGGCAGCTGAACAGGTTAAGGATATATCTTGAAGACAAAAAAGGAGGGATGAAATCGTGGACAATAAATAAAATAGTCAGGCAAGAGGATGTTTCTGATATAGAAAGTGTTAAGGTTGTCGAAAACGGCCCGGTAAGAGCTTGTATTGAGACAGTTATGAAATGGGGCAGATCGAGGTTTATAGCACGGACATATTTCTATCGTTCGTATCCGAGAATTGATTATGATCTGGAAGTGCACTGGCTCGAAACAGGCAGCGATTCAATCGACTCACCTATGCTGAGAGCAGTTTTCCCGATAGCAATGGATAATTCAAAATTCTTTTCCCAGGTTCCTTTCGATGTTGTGGAAAGACCTGTTGATGGTATGATGAATGGGAAGCCGGCACCTTCCTGGCTCATGCATGCCGATGCTTACGGAATTGATGCTGCAAAAAATGACGGACAGGAGGTTCCTGCACAGAAATGGGTGGACGTGACTGACGGAAAAGTCGGAATTGCTCTTCTTAATAAAACAAAGTATGGTCATTCCTTTACTCATGGTGATCTCAGAATTACATTAATGAGATCAGCAGGTGATCCTGATATTTATCCTAACATTGGCAAGTTCAATATCAATTATTCACTCTTACCTCATACCGGCGACTGGAAAAATAAAGTTTGGACTGAAGGTGAAGATTTCAATATACCTGTCTATGCAGCAGAACCTCCGTCACTGGCTCTTGTAAAAGATCATGCAACACGTCCGGAAGAAGCTTCATTCTTTTCTGTTGATGCACCCGGAGTTGTACTTTCGGGTATGAAGCAATCAGAAGATGGGAACGAATTAATATTACGACTATTTGAAGTTAATGGTGAAGAGACAACTGTAAATCTGAAAATACCTGTCGAAATAAGTAAAGCACGCAGGCTGAACCTGGTGGAGCTGCCTCTCATGAACACTGCAGAACCAATTATTTCAGGGAAGACAATACAGGTAAAAATCAAACCGCATGAAATTGTAACCCTGGGGATTACAACTATGAAATGAAAAATGATAAACCTGATTCCAATAAAAGTGAAATGTCATTCCGGCTATAAAGCAGATGAATATCCGAAATCCTTTGACCTTGATGACAAAGTATTTGAAATAATTGATATAACGGATCGCTGGTATCAGGGTGACAATAATCCTGTATGGCCGGTATCAAACTATTTTAAGGTTATTGCATCAGATCGGAAGGAATATATTCTGAAGCACGATCTGGAAAAAGATAAATGGTATTTATGCAATTGATAGGTATTAATTTTTGGTGTGTTAATGGATTTAGACTTTTTCAACAGCCCCTATCCTGACCGTCCCGATAGCAATCGGGATGTCAGGGGGAGGTGGTGTTTTAGCATAATAAAATTGTATTCTGTCCAGTTATATAGTAAATTTGGCAGAGGATAAATTAAACCACAATTAATTCTTCAGCAAACATGAAAAAAATTCTGTTAATTCTGGCAGTTGTTCTTTTGTCTTATAAGATTTCAGGACAATATGTTTATACTTATACTAATATCCTGAATAATGAAATTTATGACATAGAAAGCATAAAGAATGCCAAATCAATCACTTATTACGGACTTGATTTTTCGCTGGTAAAATTTATTAAACCTCAGAATGCAAATGAAGATCAGGAATTAAGAAAATATCTTGGTGCATGGCTGGCGTTTTATCAGAAAGAGATTCCTCCGAAATATTGTCTCTTCAGATGGCTTAAATTTGATAAATATTATTTTAATGCCAATTCTGTACAGGTGAGAATAGATTCTGTGCCGAAAGAATGGGTTGGGATAGCTGCTCCGGAGGTTTCAATAGAGGATGTTAAAAAAACAATTCAGGGATACAATCTGGGAAAAGATAATGGGATCGGATTTGTTATCCATCCGGTTGAGTTCAATAATATTGATGAAGAAGCAAAATGTTTTTTTACGTTTTTTGATATACCAACCAGGAAGGTTTTATGGATTTCTGAGACAAAAGGACGTATTGGCGGATGGGGAGTTACTCAATGGTA
>JBGOXH010000061.1:0-12598 GCA_041479075.1 Bacteroidia bacterium
GAATTAGGATGTTAAAGGTTCTTTTGGAATCTACAATCCTAAAATTTGGTCTTAATTAAAGGATATAAATACACAGTATAAACTTATATATCAACATAATATATATTTGTGTATAAAGAGTAGACGAAGTAGAGAGGGGGACAAAGGGGGTGAGTACCTGTGGATTTTGAGGGCTAGTATTTCTCCGGAACTGCCTCCCTCATCATCTCAAACACTGCATCGAAAATATCCTCTGCGCTTGGTTTTGAAAAATAGTCGCCATCGGTTGTGTAAGCCGGACGATGCTCCTTCCCTGTCAGAGTTTTTGGAGGAGAATCAAGGTAATGCCAGCCACCCTGCTTCTCCAGAACTTCCTGCATCATAAAGGCAGTTGTTCCGCCCGGAACATCTTCATCGAGGAATAAAATTCTGTTGGTTTTTTTAACAGAATCAAGAATGATTCTGTTTTTATCAAATGGCACAAGTGTTTGAACATCAATTAGTTCCACAGATATGTCATGCAGTGCCAACTGTTTCACTGTTTCGGCAGCTATCCTGACTGTCGATCCATACGTGACAAGAGTCAGATCTGTCCCCTTGCTCAAAATTTCCGGTATACCAAGCTGAATCTTATACTCCCCGATATTATCGGGCATCTTTTCCTTTAACCTGTAACCGTTAAGAGGTTCTATAACGATCGCCGGATCATTCCCTTCAAGCAATGTATTATAGAATCCAGCAGCTCTGGTCATGTCACGCGGAGCGCAAACATAAACTCCACGTACCGAATTGATAAGCATACTCATTGGTGACCCTGAATGCCAGATTCCTTCCAGCCGGTGTCCCCTTGTCGAAATGATGAGCGGAGCAATCATCCTCCCGGCTGTTCTGTAATGTGTTGTAGCAAGGTCATCACTAAGAAGCTGCAGCGCGTACATGAGGTAATCGAGATATTGAATTTCGGCTATCGGCCTCATGCCTCTGAGAGCCAGACCGATACCCTGCCCGAGAATCGTAGCTTCCCTGATGCCAGTGTCAGTGATGCGCAGCTCCCCGAATTTTTTCTGCAATCCTTCAAGTGATTGGTTTACTCCTCCGATATTTCCGGTATCCTCTCCAAATGTCACGAGCAATGGATATTTTGCAAAAAGTTTCTCATAATTATCTCTGAGTATCTGTCTTCCAGGTACTTCAGGAGAACTATCTGAGTAAGCAGGTGCAACTGGTTTCACATTCAGAACTGATGTGGGAGTTTCGTTGTAAAGAAATGAATCATAGCTGATTGATGCATCAGCATAATTTCGTTTCAGCCATCCGTGCAGCTCCTCCTTCAGATTATCCGATTTGTCGCATGATGCGCAAACATTCCTGAGGATCTTACGAGCTGCCATGAAATTATCCTTCCTGATTGGTGAAATGACTTTCGTGAGCTCTTCTGTGATTTTATCAACTGAAGATTCTTTCGCTTCTTCATGACATTTACAAGTACGATCACCTATTATTTTGACAAGGGCATCCCTTTCAATTTTAATAGGATCCTGGAACATTTCCCAGCTTTTTTTACGCGACACTTTGGCTTCTTCTTCAGCTTCTGAAGCAATTGCATCGAGTTCTTCAACCGTTGCAATCTTCTGATCTATAATCCATTCTCTCATTTTTTTAATAGGATCAAATTCTTCTTCCCACTTAAGTCTCTCCTCGCTTTTATATCGTTCATGGCTACCCGAAGTCGAATGACCCAAAGGTTGTGTTACATCTTCTATATGGAATAAAACAGGGATATGGTCTTTTCTGCAGATTGCGATGCCTTCTTTATAAAGCATTACCAGGCCCGGGTAATCCCATCCTTTACCCTTAAATATTTTAATTCCAGGCCTGTCGGGTTCACTTTCAAAGCCTTTAAGTATATCGGAAATGCTGCCTTTTGTAGTCTGGTATTTTTTTGGAACTGAGATGCCAAAACCGTCATCATAAACCGAAATTGCCATTGGAACCTGCAATACTCCTGCAGCATTCATTGTTTCCCAGAAATGACCTTCGGAGGTGCTTGCGTCACCAATTGAGCCGAATGCAACCTCATTCCCCTTAATTGAAAGTGTTGTAAACTGGTGAAGCTCAGTATTTTGTCTGAAAAGCTTTGATGCATAAGCCAGACCCAGTAATCTTGGCATTTGCCCGGCAGTAGGTGAAATATCGGAAGAGGAATTTTTTTGTTTTGTCAGATCGCGCCATGTTCCATCCGGATTTATGTTAGGTGTCGAGAAATGGTTGTTGAAGACACGTCCTCCGCTTCCTGGATTTATTTCCCTGTCGGTATTTCCGTAAAGCTGATGGAAGAATTCAAGTGAATCGTATAGTCCCATAGCCATCATCCATGTCTGATCCCTGTAATACCCTGATCTCCAGTCGCCATCTTTAAACTGTTTCGCCAACGCAATCTGGATTATCTCTTTGCCATCGCCGAAAATCCCGAACTTGGCTTTCCCGGAAAGCACTTCGCGGCGCCCAATGATACTGAGATTGCGGCTCAGGTTCGCAAGCCGGAAGTCAGCAAGAATCTCTTTTTTATTAAATAGGGATTCACCTGGTCTGTTGCTTTGCTTCATAATAACCTAATATTTTTATTGATTTACTTATGTTCTAACAGTAAACAAAATTCTGCAGATGTTGTTTAAAATGGGGAAGGTGATTATGACTATTTCTGAGTCTGGCTACCCCCGTCATCAGCCAACCGGCTGATGACTGCCCCCTCTTTAGGATGGTTGTGGGCTATTCCTCTTCCGAAATAAATCCCTTCAGCTTTCCCGACATCCATGTTTTAAAATTTCCGCTTTCATCGGAATAAATAAGATATCCATCGTATTCAGGGTGAAGGTCGAGAAATTCGATAGTTTTATCTTTCCCCATAACCATGCTGGCTGTCGCAATTCCGTCTGCAACAGCACATTCATCAGCTAATATTGTTGCGCTTAACAGCTGATTCTTAGCAGGATAGCCTGTTTTCGGATCAATTGTGTGAGAGTATTTAATTCCATCCTCCACGTAGAATTTCCTGTAATTTCCGGAGGTTGCCAGAGATCTGTCTTTGAGACTTATAATTGCTTCCATATCTTCTCCCGGGACCATATTATTATCAACCGGTTTGTCAATTCCGATCCTCCACATAGAGCCGGCTTTATCACCCTTCACCCTTACCTCACCTCCTATTTCAACAAGAAAGCTTTTTATCCCGATTCCATTGAAATATCTGCAAATGACATCGACCGAATAACCCTGGGCAATGGCATTAAAATCAAGGTTCATCCCCGGATCAGCTTTGGTTACTTTGCCATCTTTCAGATCGACTTTTTCCATACCAACAAGCTTCAGGAGAGAATCTCTTTTCTGCTCTGAAAAATTTTTATGCTCATCTGGTCCGAATCCCCAGGCTTTTACCAGTGGTCCAACCGTGACATCAAAAGCACCTCCTGTCAGAGCTGAAATAAATTTTGATTCAGAGAACACTTCAATAAAAAATGAATCAGCAATTGCATTTTCATTCCGGTTTATTCTTGAAAGAATTGATGAATCCTGGTATAATGACAACGACATATCAAAATCGTGAAGGATCTTTTCAACTTTTTCTTTCAAATCAAACGGATTTCTCTTTTCAGAATTCTCAAAGACAATACTATATGTTGTGCCCTGTGCCGTTCCTGTAAAACTCGAAAATTCAGTTTTTTCCTTGCAGGAAGAGGCAATTAATAAAAAGAAAATAAGAACGAACAAAGGTTTGAAATGCATAGATTTAACTTTATTGCAAAAATATTAAATGAAGGATAAATTACCGTCGGTTTTAATCCGCGGACAAAAGATATGATATTTTTGCACTATTTTTGTTAGCTTTTATTGGAATCTTATCTTATGCGAAGATTGTTGGTTTTTATTACTTACTTTTTATTCCAGATTTCATACCTGAATGGTAGTAATCAGGAATCACTCTTTTATACAAATCACATCTTCGATAAAAGGATTAAAACCGTTCAGCTCTATAAAGAGGGATGGAATCTGTCAAATCCGATAATAAGATTAAACAGCGATGAAAAAATAGTTCTGCAGTTTGATCTTCTTGATAATCAGAGTGAATCATATAACTATACTTTTTATCACTGTGATAAAGACTGGAATAAATCTGATATCTTCACTAATGACTATCTCGAAGGATTCTCTGAAAATCCCATCGAAGATTTTGAGGCATCATTCAATACGACTGTAAATTATTTTCATTACAGGCTTATTTTCCCAAACGAGAGGGTAAACTTTAAGCTCTCCGGTAATTATGTTTTAATTGTTTATCCTTATGAAAAACCTGATGAACCGGTTCTTACACAGTGTTTTATAATTACCGAGGAGTCAGTAATAATTGATATCAAAACCCACAGGCCACAAATGACATCGGACAATAATGCCGGTCAGCAGGTTGATTTTACAGTCAACCTTAACAGCCTCGATATCATTGATCCTTACAGGAATATCTATTCTTTTATACTTCAAAACGGACGATGGGATACATCAAAGAGGAACCTTAAACCTGATGTTTATGGTGATAATGAGCTTAAATATAGTTCATTATCTGAAAAAAATATTTTTTCAGGAGGAAATGAATTCAGATATTTCGATATAAAAAGCATAAAATACCAGTCAGAATATATTCAGAAAATCGATTACCTGGCACCTTATTATAATATCTATTTAAAACCATCCGAAAACAGGGAATTCAAGCCGTATTTCTACTGGCAGGATTTAAATGGTAAATATTATATAGGTGTACAGGAAGGAAAAAATCCGGATACTGATGCTGATTATGTCAATGTCTTTTTCACTCTTCCGTCAAAGTATATAGTCACCGGAGGTAAAATGTATGTATCAGGCTATCTGAATAGCTGGCTATTCAATGATGAAAACCTGATGATCTTCAATCCGGACCATGGACAATATGAGTGCAACATGCTTTTAAAACAGGGCTGGTATAACTATGAATATGTTTTTCTGAAAAATGGGGATGACCAGGGAATTCCATCAAAATTTGAAGGAAGCCATTATGAGACTGAAAACGACTACCTCGTCCTGGTTTATTACAGGAATCCCCGCGACCGGTACGACAGGGTCATAGGCACTGCAACGACAAATACCCTCAATCGTCTCTCCTACTGATTTTTACTATGTGTATCAATGCCATACTGCATCAGGACAGTATGCTCCAGCGTTTTCAGTATCTCTGTCATATATTCATCAACAGCTTTTACGGAGCCTGGCAGAGTATAGATGAGTGAATTTCCAATCACCCCGGCTAAACCCCTGCTTAGAAGAGCGCTAGGTTTTTCCGCACCGTATTTAATCCTTATGAATTCCATTATCCCTGGTATCTCTTTCGAAAGCAGAGGCCGGACAGTCTCAACAGTAATATCTCTTGGACCAATACCTGTACCGCCGGTAGTAAATATAATATTGTAAACCGCACCTGCGCTTTTCAACAGCTCTTTAAGAATTACTGGATCATCGGGAATAAGTGTAAGATTTACACTAAAACTCCAGCCTGTTGATACCATGAACTCTGATATTATTTCCCGTATCCGGGGCCCGCTAAGATCCTCATACTCACCTTTATGAGCCCTGTCACTAAGAGTTATTATAAGAATTTCGAATTTTTCTGGCAGATTCATTTTTTTATCTTTTCAATAAGTCCGATCTTATCAATTACCATATTTTTATCAACTGCCTTGCACATGTCATAAACTGTCAGGAGGGATATCGATACTGCAGTCAATGCTTCCATCTCAACACCTGTTTTACCTTTGCACTTTACTTCGCTTTTGACAGTAACTCCAGTTCTGTCGATAGACAAATCGACGCTGATTTTATCGATGGCAATGTTATGACAAAGAGGAATCAGCAGCTGGGTTTGTTTTGCGGCACTAATACCTGCAATCTGGGCAACCGTAAGGACATCACCTTTTTTCAGCTGATTTGCTTTAATCAATTTAATAGTCTCCAGAGCCAAAGTTATATGACCTTCAGCTTTTGCAATTCTGGTTTGGATCTCTTTTTCGCCGATATCAACCATAATTGCTTTTCCACTGTAATCGGTATGTGTAAGTTTTTTCATGACGATCAACCTCCAATATTATAAAATTCTCCGGTTATATTATTTGATCCGCTTTCAGGTTTTAGCTCGACTGCCATCATTAAAGCTTTTTCGAATCCTATTTCCCTGATATCGAATTCAATATTGTCGAATAAACATGGTCTGAGCTTCCCGTTTGCAGTGAGCCTCAGCCGGTTGCATAAGATACAATTGCCTCCGCTCCCTCCCTTAACGGTCGAAAAATGACCTTTTACCAGGTCCATCTGACTTATATATCGTATTTCCAGATCATCCTTAATGCAGTAGTCTGTCACTCCGATGGCATCCTCTTCATCCTTCGATTCCATTATTACGCAATTGATTTTGACCGGAGAGAGTCCTGCTTTTTGTGCAGCATCAATGCCTTCAAGAACTTCATCAATTTTCCCGCCCCTGGTTATAAACTCAAATCTTGCAGGATCAATAGTATCAAGGCTGATATTCACACGGTGCAATCCAGCCAGCTTCAGATCTTTAGCATAATTCTTAAGTAAGGTCCCATTGGTTGTCATAGAAAGATCCTTTATTCCATCTATTCCTGAAATCATTTCTACGAGAGTCACAATTCCTTTTCTTACAAGCGGTTCCCCACCCGTTATTCTTACTTTGCTCACACCGTTTTTCACAGCGATTCTGGTAAAGTCTGTAATTTCATCAAATGACAGGATATCTTCATGTCTGAGAAGCTGTATTCCTTCTTCAGGCATGCAATAACGGCATCTCAGGTTGCATCTGTCGGTAACCGAAATGCGTAAATAATCTATCAGTCTGTTAAATCTGTCGTACACTTACAATTTCACCTTTTTCAATAGTTTTCAATCCAACCTGAAGTGCTACTATTCCATCAGCATTGGGAAGTGCGGAAATATGTGCCGAACCATGAAATTCAATGGGAATTACATGTCCGCCGGATGTTATTTTAACCGGTATCAGTGCCAATCTTTCAGCATATTTTCTCGTGAACTTTTCCTCCATCGGCAACTGGAAAGAAACAGGTTTCCAGTCGAATCCCATCATTCTGCAGATCAGGGGTCTGACAAGATGTTCGAATATCATGAATGAAGAAACGGGGTTTCCCGGGAGACCAAACACGATGGCTTTCTTGTGGATGCCAAAAGTGGTGGGCTTCCCCGGTTGTACAGCTATCCTCGAAAAAAATATTTTTACTCCTGCCCGTTCAAGAACAGCCGGGACAAAATCAAAATCGCCCATAGATACACCCCCGGTAATCAGCACCAGGTCGTTTTCTGAAATTGCTTTCTCAATAATCCGGAGTGTTTCATCTTCGTCATCCTTCGCAATTCCATAATATTTACCGATAGCACCGGCTCTCTCAACCTGTGCCATCAGCTGGAAGGCGTTGCTGTTTCTTATCTGAGAATTGCCCGGGATTTCATGCGGTTCGACAAGCTCACTGCCCGAGCTTATTACTGCAACACGCGGCCTCCTGCTGACAATCACCGATGTATGACCTACCGAAGCCATTACGGCAATATCCTGCGGCTTGATTATTCTGCCTGGTTCAAGAACAACTGTACCCTTTTTTACATCCTCAGCTTTAAATGCGATGTTTTCCTTTGTAAAAGTACCTTTGAACCTGACCTTACCCGAAGGAAGTATTTCACTATCCTCAACCATGAAAACGCAATCGGCTCCGGAAGGAATCGCTGCACCGGTCATAATCTTCGAGCACTGCAATTTCCTGATTGCCTTCTCAGGAGTTTTTCCGGCCGGGATTGTCTCTATTATTTCCATCTCATGGATAAGGTCCTCTTTCCTGCAGGCAAAACCATCAACAGAAGTCTTATCAAAAGGCGGCAAGTCAATATCGCTAACAACTTTCCCGGCTAGTATCCGGTCAAACGAATCTGAATAGGAGATTGTTTCCGTACCGGTACTGTAGGCCGAATTCATAACAATCTCATATGCTTTTTCAAATGTGATCATTTCAAGTTCTTTCATATATCTTTTTTTACCACGGATTACACGGATTAACACGGACTTTTTCCGTGCTCTTCTCCGTGTTACTCCGTGTTATCCGTGGTTAATATTTTTTTTACTATCCTTACAAATTTCCTTGTAAAGCTATTCCGGCTTCGGGAGGAAAAGTAATCCAAACATCGGATAACTCATTTAACTTCAGCATTTTAAAATCATTTGCAGAAATATCTACATAAAATTTCTCACCAGCATCAACCATTAACTCCATTCCAAATTCTGATGGCACAATTTCTTTAATAATTCCTTTGAAACAATTCTTATGATCGCCAGCTGGTTCTGAACACTGAATTTTTAAAGCATCGCTTCTGACTATTAAAAGTCCTTCGGAAGGATAGCTTCCGGGTAAAATGTTAAATGCCAGATTACCATCACAACGTGCTTTCCATGTTCCATCTTCCTCTACAAATTTCACTCTGAAAAAATTTCTTATTCCCGCATATCTTGCGACAAATTTATTCATCGGTTTCCGGAATACCTCTTCTGGTGAACCTTCCTGAATTATATGGCCATTATGTATTACCCCCACCCTGGAGGCAAGACTAACCGCTTCGCTATAATCGTGTGTTACATGAACAATTGTAAGGCCTTTTCGGTTCAGCTGGCGGAAAGTCCTTTTAATATCATCTTTCAAGCTGGCATCGATTGATGCCAGCGGCTCATCAAGAAGAAGAACTTTTGGAGATGTAACAAGAGTACGTGCCAATGCGACTCTTTGGAGTTCGCCACCAGAAAGATTATGAGTAAACCTGGCAAGGAGATGAGCAATATTTAATTCATCTGCAATCAGTCTTACTTTCTTGTCAATTTCTTTTTTATCAAATTTTCTGCAACGTAGCGAGTAAGCAATATTTCCAAAAACTGTCATATTGGGGAAAATTGCATAGTCCTGAAACACCAGTCCAATTTTGCGTTCCTGGATCTTTTTCTTTGTAACATCCTCATTATCAATCCATATTTCACCTGAATCAGGTTCATTTAATCCCGCAATAAGTTCAAGCAGCTGTGTTTTTCCTGATCCAGATCTACCAAGAAGAACATAATATTCTCCTTCCGGTATATCCATACTTATTCCTGACAGAGCAAAATTGCCAAGTTTCTTATATATATTTTCAAGCCTCAGCATCTGGTAATAAATGAATTTCTTTTCTCCTTACTGATATTAGCCGAAGCAGAATAAACACAGCCAGTGCGACTATTATAAAGAGTACAGAAGCTGGTCTTGCATATTTCAGACCAAATGAACTGAATCTTTCATAAATCAGGACCGGTGCAATCATCGGATGGTATGCGACTATCACTACTGCTCCAAATTCACTCATTCCCCTTGCAAACATCATTATGAATCCAGTTACAATACTTCTCCAAGCCAGGGGCATAGAGATCGTAAAAAAAACTCTCGTATGGCTTGCGCCAAGCGTTAGTGCTGCTTTTTCAAGTCTTTCCGGAACGGCTGCAAAACCATCTCGGGCTGAATTGATCAGGAACGGAATACTTACAAAAGCCATAGCAAGAGCTATTCCTGCAGGATTATTTATGAGTGTAAGTCCAAATAAATCAGCAGCTTTCCCAAGAAATCCATCTCTCGAAATAAATCCCAGCACTGCTAAGCCGGCAGCAGTATGAGGTAGAACAATCGGAAGGTCAATAATTCCCTGGACAATATTCTTCAGGGGGAAATTCTTCCTGGCCAGCAGCCAGGCAAGCGGGACAGAACCGAAAGCAAAAAGAAATGTAGCAGCAAACGAGACCCAAAGTGTCAGCCAGATGCTCTGCTGAACCTCTTTATCACTAACTGTTTCAAGAAACTCCTTACCATTCGTATGAAGGAACATCCCTGCCAGCGGTGCCAGGATAAAAAGCAGCACCAACGAAGAGAGGATCATCATTATCAAGCTGAATGGATTGTACTTTACCATTATCGGTTTTGTTCTGTTTTTTGTGTTTCTAAATATCGCCTTAATTTATCCGGAATAAGAGCCGGCTGTTCTGTGCTGAAAGGGATTATTGGCTCCTGCCCGTTTTTCCTGAATATCTCGGTCCCCTCATTGCTGAGAAGGAACGAAACAAAATCAATTGCTTTATCGTAGTTTGGTGCATCTTTAAGCACAGCCAGACTATAGTTTATATACTCACCCGTCACCTTCATTGTACTTCCAGGTTTGCTGCCTGTAACATCGAGTGAAACAAGATTATAGACATTATTCATACCAGGATTACCCAGGTTTATTTCATCAGGTAATTCGATGTATTTAAGATTATGCTGAATAGCCACTGATTTGTACTGGAACATATAATCGACGGCATTTAATTCTATTAGAGCAACCAAATCTACTTCTTTCGGACGTATAAAATCCCTGTTTTTTGAAATCAGTTTTTCAGCCAATCCGGGCATTCCAAAATATTTCTCCGCGAGCTTGAATGTCAGAACGCTCCTGTAACCGCAGGGATCTGAGTCAGGATCTGATCTGGCATAGGTTACTTCGGGCCTCAAAAGAATATCCATCCAGTTCTTTGAATTTATCTCATCCGAGTACTTTGCTTTTTCCTGGAAAGCTATCACAATCTTGTTGGTTGCAAACCTGATGCTCCAGGAGGCATATTCAGGAACAATAAGCTGATCTATAACGAAATAATCGGCAGAAGCGATAATATCACATGGTTTTTTTAACTCTGCGATTTTCCGTGCACAAATCAGGCTACCTGCCGGTTCAAGAAGGATTTTTACTCCTGGATTCCTCTTCTCGTATTCATCTGCCAGTTGTTTAAATGGTACTGATAAGCTACCTGCATGAAATATAATTATCTCACCAGGCTTTGTACCGGATTTGTTTCTGCATCCTGTTAAAGCTACTGCAAGGATTAGTATTGAAAAAAACAAGCGTTCCATTTTCCAATAGTTGCAAATTATTCTCAGGGCATTAAATTAATACCCGAAAAATAACAAAAAAGAGTAATATTATTAATGTTTTTCCCCGGCTATCTCCAGGATAGTATTTATTGTCTTCCAGTTTCTTGCAGTGCCTGTAACCTTCATTTTGTTCTCAAAGAAGTTTGTATACAGTTTTGTTTTTCCGAAACCATTCGGACAGTAGATAAATATTTCTTTCCCGATAATTTTAAATTTATCCGGTGGATAATCAACTTTAGCAACTTTGGCAATCTGGTCTGAAGACGGCCCCTCAGCTAAAAATAAAACAGCCATTTTTGCCGGATCAAAATCTTTTTCGGACAGGAATGGATTTAGAGCAACTGCTTCTCTCAATTCCTTTTCAGTCCTTACAATCGCAGAAACACTGTAACCAAACTTCCTGGTGATTGCTCCCTCAACTATTAAGGCAATTTCTTTTGTTGTCAGGTTATCCTGTATTGTAAAAATGACATTACCGCTCTGAATATATGTTTCAGCATCCTTAAAACCCAGCTTTCTTAAAAGCGCAGCAAGATCGGTCATTCTGATCTTGTTATGACCGGTCATGTTGATACCACGAAGAAGAGAAATACCTACTGACATTTAAATCATTGCATAACTAGAAGACAACTTTGATATTCATTCCGAAGGACCTGACGCCGGGGAACTGAGCCTGCTCACCGCTGATGTATGAAAGCTCAGAGGGATCAAAATTCCGCTGGCTGGCATAGATCATCCATGGATTCTGTGCAAACAATGTTATTGTTGCGTCCGAAATAATTCCTTCAAGTTTTAATTTATTCAAAGGTATACTATAATCGATACTCAGCTCCCTGAGCTTGAGATATGAGGCATCATAAACATTCCCATTATAAATGCGGTTATTATAGAGGT
Organism: Bacteroidia bacterium; assembly: GCA_041479075.1. Taxonomy (GTDB): domain Bacteria; phylum Bacteroidota; class Bacteroidia; order Bacteroidales; family VadinHA17; genus LD21. The sequence goes on from JBGOXH010000061.1 coordinate 11,946, forward strand.
AATGGAAATAATCCTGAGCCTCAACATAATATTCAACAGGCGTTCCCAAAGTAGCATCAACGCCAATTACATGAACTCCGCCCCCATCAGCCACAGGATCGCGGACAGGATTTCCCTTGTCATTTAAAGCTGCAGTTCTTTCTGTCAGTCCTGAAAAAGTACCCCACATATCCGAAAGTGAAAAGAATTTGCCGCCAACCTGATAGTCGAGGTTAATATTAAAAGACAGACTATTAAATATCTGAATTGAGTTTTGCACACCCCCGGTTAGTTTTGGGAGTACGGAGCCATAATACTTCTTCGTATCAGTGACATAGAACCCATTATTATCAAGGAGCGGCTCGCCTGATGAATTCACTTTCATCCCGCTTCCATACAATTCACCCCATTGATGACCCACCTCAATAACCATTTCAGGTGTACCGTTCCACCATTGGGTTTGAACTACCAGCTGGCTGGTACCGTATGCTACCTTGTCAACCTCCTGTTTTATCAGCTTCGAAATTATAAAACCTGAATGCCATCTGATGCTTTCAGATGTAAAAGGCTCAAGGTTAAGCATAAAATCAATGCCCGATTTATTTATAATGCCGCTGTTTATCATCCGGGTCTTAAAGCCTGAATAATCTGAAGCCTGTACAGTTACAGGGATA
>JBGOXH010000094.1:0-9818 GCA_041479075.1 Bacteroidia bacterium
CAACTGCTTCTTGCCAACTGCCTTATTTTTATTTTCGGGGAATATTAATTACTTTTAAATAGTCAGAATCCGTAGAAAACTACGTTTATAAGTAATTTATAGTCATATAAAAAACAATAAAATATGAAAAAAATAGCCGGTATAACCGTTAAAGTATTGCTGGGACTCATACTCCTTATTCTGGTCCTGCTTTTTACCGTTCCCATTCTATTCAAACAAAAGATTAAAACAAAAGTTGAGCAGGTAATAAATGAATCAGTAAATGCAAAAGTCACTTTTGAAGATTACAAGCTAAGTCTGATAAAGAATTTTCCTAACCTCTCATTTTCACTTAAGGACGTTTCAGTAGTCGGTGTAAATAAATTTGAAAATGATACACTTGCAGGATTAAAATCATTCTCCCTCGTCTTCAACCTTTTAAGCCTGTTTAAGGATTCAGGCTATGAAGTTAAATCAGTTATTCTCGACCGTGCAGTAGTTCATGCAATTGTCCTGAAGGACGGAAGCGCCAACTGGGATATTGCAAAACCTGCAGCTGAAGCTGCACCGGTTGAAGAGAAAAAGGATACTACCAAATCTACTCTGAAAATCCAGCTGAAAAAGTTCTCTATCCTGAACAGCTCAGTGTCATATGTCGATGAGAGTTCAGCAATGGCAGCCTGGCTGAATAACCTCAACTTCAACATGAAAGGCGACATGACTATGAGCCAGACAGATATGCAGCTTGCTCTGAACATTGGGGAGGTGACTTTTCAGATGGATAATCTGAAGTACCTGAACAAAGCCGTGATTGATGCTAAGATAAACCTCCTGGCAGATCTTGATAAGATGAATTTTACTTTCAGAGATAACTATTTTTCATTGAATGACCTTAAGCTGAATTTTACCGGAACGGTTGCCATGCCAGGTGATAACATAGAAACTGATCTTAAATTCGGAACAGATAAAACATCATTTAAAACACTACTCTCGCTCATTCCTGCAGTTTATATGAAAGATTTCAAGGACCTTACTACCAGTGGAGAATTTACCTTAAATGGCTCAGCAAAAGGTGTTTACAGTGCCGCTGACAGTACGCTTCCTGACATTTCACTAGATCTCTCGGTCAATAACGGCTTAATCAGCTATCCGGCGTTGCCTGAAAAGATTAAGAATATCAATATTAAGCTGAATGCTTTTGTTGATGGCAAAGTGCTGGACAAAACAACTGTAAATGTCGATCTTTTCCATCTTGAACTTGCCGGCAATCCGTTTGACATGACATTGGCTCTGAGAACTCCGATCAGCGACCCCGATTTCAAAGGTTCTTTAATTGGTAAAATTGATCTTGCTGCATTATCGAAGGCTGTGCCGCTCGATAGCATAAGCCTTTCGGGAATTATTGATATGTCAGTTAAAATGGCCGGCCGTCTTTCAATGATCCAGAAAGAGCAATATGAGAAATTCCAGGCTTCAGGTACGATTGGCATACAGAACATGGTTGTTGCAATGATCGGTTATCCTGAAGTTAAAATCAATGGAGCAGGATTCGAATTTTCTCCTGCTTATGCTGCTCTGAATTACTCAAACCTTAATGTTGGTGGTAAAAGTGACTTTAATATTACCGGACGATTAGAAAATTATCTTCCATATATTCTTAAAAATGAAACGATTAAAGGTAATTTAATTCTGAATTCGAATCTGGTTGATGCTTCTGAAATACTTTCAAAGATATCATCGGGTACAACTACTGCAACCATAGAAGATACAACTGCTCTGGCAGCAATTCAGGTACCAAAAAACATTGATTTCGATTTTAATGCCAGCATAAAGAATTTCATATACGACAAGATAAAAGCACAGAATGTAAAGGGGCATATTATTGTGCATAATGGTGTTGTAAGCTTTCGCGAAACAGGGATGAATATTCTTGGGGGTCTCTTAACCTTAAATGCAGATTACGATACCCGCGATTCACTTAAACCTTTGATGAAAGCGAACCTTAATATACAAAGCTTCGGGATCAAAGATGCATTCACTACGTTCAATACAATACAAAAGCTTGCTCCGGCAGCGGAGAGTATTGACGGAAAGGTAAATGTACAGTTCTCATTCCAGTCTCTTCTGGGGAATAATATGATGCCGATTATACCAAGTATCTCCGGAGGGGGTAAGCTCCAGTCTGATGAAGTCACACTTCTTAAGTGCGCAGCATATAATAAAATTAAAGAAGTTCTGAAGCTGAACGAAAAATACACCAATACTTTTAAGGATCTTAATATAAGTTTCAGCCTTAAAGCGGGGAGAGTTTATGTAAGTCCGTTCGATACAAAGGTTGGAAACATTAAAATGAACATCAGCGGCGACCAGGGACTTGATCAGACAATGAACTATTTAATTAAAACCGAAATTCCCAGAGCAGATCTTGGTAATTCACTTAACTCCCTGATTGATAATTTGTCAAATCAGGCTGCGGCATTTGGGATTAATATTAAACCATCGGATGTTATTAAGGTTAACGTAAAGCTGACAGGAGTCTTCGGAAAACCCATAGTAATGCCTGTTTTCGGAAGTTCTACCGGTGAAAGCAAGGCAGGAGTTACGGAGACTGCTAAGCAGATAGTTGGCAATGCTGTAGATACCGGAAAAGAAAAGGCCAGGCAGGAAGCTGAAGCCCAGGGCGATAAGCTAATTAAGGAAGCCGAAGCAAGAGCTCAGCAAATAAAAGATGAAGCCGCCAGCGCTGCCGGGAAGGTTCGAAAAGAAGCAGACATACAGGCAAAAAAACTGGTAGATGAAGCATCCTCACAAGGCGTTATTGCAAAATTAGCTGCACAAAAAGCAGCAGATGCACTTAAAAAGCAAGCTGATAAGAAAGCTACATTGCTAACGACAGAGGCTGATAATCAGGCGAATAAGCTTATTGAAGAGGCAAAGGCTAAGAAGGAGGAGTTGATAAAGAAAATATAACCGTTGAGAAAAGGGAATCAGACAATAAAAAAGCCATCAGGAAGATGGCTTTTTTATTAGAATTTCTTTTCGCGAATTCGTGCTTTCTTACCGGTTAAATCGCGGATGTAGAAGATCCTAGCTCTGCGGACATTACCATGTTTGTTTATTTCAATCTTGTCAATAAATGGCGATGCAAGAGGAAATATCCTTTCGACACCTATATTGCCTGACATTTTTCTTACCGTGAAAGTTTCTGTATGGCCGGTTCCAACTCTCTGGATGACCACTCCACGGAACTGCTGAATTCTTTCCTTGTTACCTTCTATAATCTTATAATGGACAGTAATTGTATCTCCAGCTATGAATTTCGGATATTCATTTTTAACCGCAAATTCTTTCTCAACAACATTCATTAAGTTCATCTTACGAAATATTTTTTATTCTCTATTGATCTCTAAAAATCGGACGCAAAGATAAAATAAAATTATAATAATGAATAATCATGAATAAAAATGTTTTGGTTTTAATTCAGCATATCCTGATTATAGATTCCGGGTTCCGGGTTCCGGGTTTCGTGTTCAAAATTCCTTGAACCTTGAACCCTAATGTCCTACGCCCGCAGGAACCAGAAGCTTACTGCCTGTATCCTGTATAACTGATTTCTTCCAGGCATCTGAATAGCCGGGCTGGAGAGGATATGCAGGATAGCCAACATAACTCTTTTCGAACTTGCCGTCTTTTTCTTTCTTTATATTGCCATCCATGTATTTTACAAGGAGGAATTCGCTTAAAGCTTTCCAGTTGTCAAATGTATTCCGGGCACACTTAAGAGAATAATCAGTAAGGTACTTTCTCGCTTTCCATACATCATCCGCATAGAGCTTCTTTGCTGCTTCATCGATAGAGGCAACCTCTGATATATACTTTAATTCAAGCTGTTTCTGGACTTTTATTGCATCTGCGCTCATCAGATCGTAACGCGAATAACAGAAGTTAGCTACGGTGTTAAACAGCCAGAAAGCTGAAGTCGGTGAATAAGTAAGCATATCACCGTTTCCAACTTTGAAACATGGAGGAACCTCAAGTATACCGCAATATATTGGGTTAAATACTGTTGTAGCAGCATCATCTACACCAAACCAGAAGATTCCGCCGATTGGATCCGGCAGCCAGTTACGGCTTTCGGCAACAAATACAAATCCTGTCTGCTGGGTGGATACAGCTCTTTCATTGGTATATTCACGAGCATTGGGATCGTCAGTCACTTTCCAGGTAAGAGGGCGCCAGCGATAAGGTGATCCGAATGGTCCGGCTCCGATATCTTTTCTCATGTCGAATGGAGTTCCCTCAAGATGGTCACGCATGAAATTCATCATATCAGCTTCGGATATCTTACGGTTCGGCTTCACCCACAGCGGCATCCGCCTGGTCAGATCATGGCCGGAGACATAGTTGATATATTGATCCATTTCATCATTTACTGCCCGGAAAAATGCCCAGACCCGCATTTCACACCATCTTGCACCTGAGAAAGTTATAGGTTGATATGTATCTGAAAAGCTAAATTGCTGATCAGTTCCAGAGAACAATTTATTTGCTCTGGCAACATCAATAACATCATAAGCATAAACACATTCGACTTTCGGATCAAAAATCCTTGAGAGGTCTTTTGAAGTTATTGCAATGCTGTTTTTCTTTCCTGTTGCAAGGGGAAAAGTCTGAATTCTTGCCTGGTTGGCATGGGCGCAAATATATCCATCGGGGATCAGGCGTGCGACCCATACAGCGCCTTTATTACCTCGGCCCTTGCCGATTATTTCAAAGATCCATGCTTCATTCGGATCTGAAATTGAGAACGATTCTCCCTCACTGGCGTACCCGTATTCGGAAACCAGCTCAGACATGACCTTAATGGCCTCCCTGGCATTTTTTGCTCTCTGGAGGGTAATATAAATAAGGCTGCCATAATCCACTATAGCGGTCGTATCCACCAGAGTTTCGTTACCACCATAAGTAGTTTCACCAATTGCAACCTGATGTTCGTTCATATTACCAACCACAGAATAGGTGTGTTGTACCTGCCTGATCTTTCCCATATATTTATAGGTATCCCATTCATAAACATCAAGCATGGCACCAACAGGGTAATCTCTTGCCGGCCAATAATAAAGTTCACCATAAAGTACATGAGAATCAGCCGAATAGCTTATCATTACCGAACCATTCTTTGACGCTCCTTTTGTAACAAGAAAATTTGTACAGGCATCCGCTGCCCTCACTGAGATGAGTCCCGTCAAAAGCACGGTAATTAGTATTGCAAGTAATCTTTTCATAAAATGTAACTCTTAATTTAAGTGTAATTTCTGATTTCCTATTTTAGAAGCTCTGAGTCGTCAGTTGGCAACAAGCTGTTGGCAATCAGATATTTGCCAACTGCCAGTTGCATACTGCCAACTTTTTCAACTTCTGAGTCCTGCAAAGGTAAAAAGTCGGCGATAATTTCAAAGTGATATCAGACCATTTTAAGAATATTGATGATATTTTTTATTCTTTGAGGGTCAGCAACTTTTCTTGAAAATTCCGGGATATCGGGAACACCACCCATAGGAATTCCGTCTCTTCTGAATGTCATTTCACTATTAACAACTTTCCTTCCGGTCAGGTGGAACTCACTTGCTCTTGTTATACGTGCCACCTCAGCAATATTTGATTCGTCGAGTCCGCTTCCAGGCATGATAATTATCTTAGAACCAGCATGTTTGACCAGCTTACGGATTAGTTCTGAACCTTCCGGCACTTTGTCTTTTTGACCCGAAGTCAGTACTCTGGATGCCCCTGTTGATATTATATCTTCAAGACCCTGAATAGGATCAGCGCACATATCGAATGCTCTGTGAAAAGTTACAGACATAGGGTGTGCAAGTTCAATCAATTTTGCAGTACGCTCAATATCAACAGTTCCGTCTGATCTTAGAATTCCTATAACTACACCATCGACGTCATTCTCTCCACACAATTCAATATCGCGCCTCATAATATCATATTCCGGATCTGTATAAAGAAAATCACCGCCACGCGGTCTTATGATTACATAAAGCCCGAGCGTCAGGTTTTCTCTTGCTGAAGTAATAGTTCCAAATGAGGGAGTTGTTCCTCCTTCCGGGAGGTTATCGCATAATTCAACCCTGTCAGCACCTGCAATTTGGGCATTAACAGCCGATTCGACACTATCCACACAAATTTCAAGCTTAAAATTCATGATCAAAAAATTTCAGGTTCGAATAAAAGTAGCAATTTTTTCTGTATAATTGTGCGATACAAATCTAAAAAATATGAAGCCTTCACTTTTAGTCCTGGCAGCAGGAATGGGAACCCGTTATGGCGGAAACAAACAGCTTGATGAAGTCGGTCCGTCAGGTGAAACAATTATCGATTATTCAATTTACGATGCAATTCGTGCCGGTTTTGGTAAAATTGTATTTGTTATAAGACGGGATATTGAAGAGCTGGTGAAGGAGAGATTTGTTGAAAGACTGAGAGATAAAATAATAGTTGATTATGTATTCCAGGAAATTACAAATCTTCCTGAAGGTGTAAAAGTTGCTCCCGACAGGTCGAAGCCTTGGGGTACCAGCCACGCTATCCTGGTCACTGAAAAGAAAATAAAGGAGCCGTTTGGAGTAATAAATGCGGATGATTATTACGGTGTTGAATCATTTAAGATCCTGTACGATTTCCTGGTAAACGATAAAGACCCGAACTGTTACAGCATTGTTGGATATAAGCTTGGAAACACATTATCCGATCATGGTCATGTTAACAGGGGAGTATGCAAAGTCGGACCTGATGGATTGCTCCAGGGTATTGTTGAGACAAGGCAGGTTGAAAAGACTCATGATGGTGCTAAAGCCCCCGGACATGATGGAAAAGATGTGCATTTCACAGGTAATGAGGTTGTTTCGATGAACCTTTGGGGCTTCAAACCTTCATGTTATCATTTCCTCGGAACAGAATTCAGGAATTTTATTAACAAGCATGGAATGGATCTTAAATCTGAACTCGATATTCCGACTTCAGTCGACAAGTTTGTTAAAAGCGGTGATATCAAGATTAAGATACTGGCGAGCAATGAGAGATGGTTCGGGGTTACATATCGCGAGGATAAGCCATTTGTCGTTGAGAATATAAAGAAAATGATCCGGAAGGGAATATATCCGGCAAGGATATACTAAACCTCTCCCTAAATCCCTCCCCCAAGAGGGAGGGACTTAATCATTCATTAAAATAAAAGATTTACTATTTAAATTGTATTTTATTGAAATATGGTATTTTACACCCCCTTCTTCCGCAAAGCGGAAAGGGGGTCAGGGGGATGAGGCTACCACGTAAAATCACAATTGTAGAAGCTCTGATTATCCTGATTGTCAGTCACTTTCAGGGTCAGACTGTGAACAGTACCCTGTGTAATTCGTTTTGAATCAAACTTATAGATAAGAACATCGTTTTTCTGATCATACTCAAACAGAGCCCATTTGCCATCTATTGAAGGTTCATAAGCTTTTATCCCGGAAAGGTCATCAGTGATCTTTATTCTTAGCTGGCTTTTTCCTGTCATATCAGCGCCAGGCAAGAGCCCGTTTGCCGATATCACAGGTGCAACGGTATCAATTCCCACATAAAACATCCCGAATGAGAGAGCTTCAGCAGTGACAAATCCGTCGATCATGGTACTGGGCAAAGCACTTTTCTTGAAATCGTCACTCAGCTGCACGATAAGCAATTTTGATTCCTTCCCCGGAGGAATTATAGTGGGTTTTATAGACAACGAATATGCTTTTTGAACCGGTGTATATTTATTGTGTACATAATGTACATCAGAAAGCATCTGTGAAGTGCCTGAATCCTTTTTATAGCTGAAAAACAAAGTATCATAAAGAGCACCGGCAGGAACTGTGATTGTAATATTTTGAGCTCTGAACCTGGAAGTCCTGTCAAAAGGCATAACTATCAGGCTTTTATCTTCCGGGGGAGAAGCCGGAGCTGATGATGGAATCTTGCTTATTACATTAAAATCGAGTGATGACTTATTATTTTTTACATCGGCTAAAATAATTTCGACATGATGTGTTTTATTGTCACTGAAATTAAAAATACCGTTGTCAATAACATTATGGTAGACACTTAATTTATCGTTTGGTAGAACAAACGTTCTTTCAATATAGGTATTTTCCCTCATATATGTTTCGTAATCAATGTGGCTGTTAATATACCTCGATTGACTGAAGGGAAACTTATCCATTACATATTTGAATTTTGTGATACTGTCTATTTTAAGCTCTATTGAATAAACAGCACATTTGTTATAGCTGTCGTTCAGAAGATCGTATGATTTTATTCCGAAACCAGCAAGTCCGCTGATTCTGATCTCATTTTCAGAAGGGACAAAATAATTTCCATGTCCGCCGGAGATTCCTATTTTAGTGACTATATTCTGGTCATTTATTAAAGTATGTCTGTTAATCGGATAAATAACCAGCTTTTCAATCACAGGTTCTATATTGTCGCCAGTGCCGAATTCAAATAAAAGCGGATTAACCGGCGTTTCAGTGTCTGAATTTCTTATTTCGTAATGTAGATGCGGTCCGGATGAGCCTCCTGAGTTCCCTGAAAATGCAATAATATCTCCCTGATTCACAACAAATTTTTCAGCCGGAGGAAAAATAGTAACTGTGAAGCTTTTCTTTTCATACTGATAGTTTTTTATGTACTCTTCAATTTCCGGAATGAATCTGTCAAGATGTCCATAAACAGTTGAGTATCCGGATGGATGCTTTAGATATAAAGCGTTGCCGAAACCTCCAGGTGACACGCTTATCCTGTAAACATAACCGCTTGCAGCAGCCACGACCTCTTTTCCGGTGACGCCCTGAGTTTTTATATCGAGACCTGAATGGAAATGGTCAATTCTAAGTTCACCGAAGTTTGCGGATAGAGTAAGAGGTATTTTTACAGGTGAAATAAATATGGATTTATCCTTTGGATCATCATTTAATGTATTGATAAACAATAAACTGATTATAATTAAACGGCTTAAGAACATTAAGAAAGAATTTTGTTTACAGATGTGCAAAACTAACCTTCTGGTTTGGTTGGACAAACTATTTATGCCAATTTTTTGAAAATATCATTAACAATACTAATTTTGTATTAAAGATTTGGTTATGTCCGGTCAGGGTTATGAAGAATTAAAAATTCTGAACAGAAAGCTCGATGAATTGTTTAACAAGTATAATAACCTGAAGACCGGATATAAGGATCTTAAAACCGGAAATGAAGCTTTAATAAACCAGCTTCAGGAACGGGATGCCAGGATTAAAGAATTGGAACTAAAATACGAAAGGATTAAATTATCAGGAGCACTGTTGGGAGATGGAGAAAATGCCGGAGAGGCAAAGAAGAAGATCACAGAACTAGTGCGGGAAATTGACAAATGTGTTGCTCTTTTAAACAGATAAAATATACAAATGGATGATAAGCTTTCGATCAGGGTTAATGTAGCGGACAGATATTATCCATTGAAGGTAGAACGGGAAAATGAAGAGAAGATCAGGAAGGCTGCCAGGATGATCAACGAAAAAGTGCTGCAGTATAAGCAGCGGTATAGCGATAAGGATATACAGGATTTTTTGGCGATGGCTGCCCTGCAGTATGTGATTAAGCTTACCGAAGAAGAGGAAAAGCTTAGTAATGACTACCTCCCGGATGCCTTGAACGAACTGATACAGAAAATTGACTCAGTTCTTCAATTAAAAGAGTAATAGCGTTCTTTAAAATAATTTAAATTAATTGCCCGCATCGTTTCTTCATTCATTTTTGAAACTCAACAG
>JBGOXH010000233.1:0-4691 GCA_041479075.1 Bacteroidia bacterium
CGCTGGGTGTCGGTAAAATATATGGCGCTCAATTTACCTGGACCGGTAAAACCACAACAGCAGTGCCATTAATTCAGGAGGGTAAAGAAACATTTTTCGATTGTGATGGCAACAGCCTCAGAAAAGCTTTCTTAAAAGCACCTCTTCAGTTTTCAAGGATCAGTTCACGTTATTCTTTCAGTAGGTTTCATCCCATATTAAGAATCCGAAGACCACATTTTGGTGTTGATTATGCTGCTCCAGTCGGAACGCCAGTCCATGCTATCGGTGATGGAAAAATAATCTCTGCCGGAACCGAAAACGGATCAGGCAAAATGGTAAAAATCGTCCATAACAGTGTATATACAACAGCATATCTGCATCTTAGCCGATTCGGTTCAGGGGTTTTTCCTGGTGCATTTGTAAAACAAGGAGACATAATCGGCTATGTGGGAAGCAGCGGTCTTTCTACCGGTCCTCATCTTGATTTCAGGTTTTATAAAAACGGATCTCCGGTCGATCCTCTGAGCATTGAAGCACCATCGGTAGAGCCGGTATCCGAAGATAATAAAGCGAGATTTGAAAAAAATAAAATAGTGGTACTGAGTCTTCTGTCTACTTTTTAGCTTTGCCGGGAAGCTTCCCGATCAAATCTTCTATTACTTCTGGGAAATACTTGTATTCCAGCTCGTGTATTCTTGCAGCCAGAGTATCAGGCGTATCTGAAGGTTCAACTTTGCATCTGGCCTGAAAAATAATATCTCCTTTATCATAGAGCTTATTGACATAATGGATTGAAATACCCGATTCTGATTCGTGATTATCAATTACAGCCTTATGCACTTTCTCCCCATACATCCCTTTACCTCCGTACTTAGGTAATAAAGCCGGATGTATGTTAATTATACGACCTGCATACAAATTCAGTATTTTTTCAGGGACCAGCCACAAAAACCCGGCTAAAACCAGAAAGTCTATATCATTTCTTAACAAATCATCCAGAACCTTATCTGAGGTATTAAACTCATTATAGTCGAAAAAAATCGATTTTATGTTATGTTCTGCAGCCCTTTTTAATACATAGGCTTCGCGACGATTCGATAAAATAAGAGTCACTTTTGCACTCTTTCTGTTCGAAAAGTATTTTATTATGTTTTCGGCATTTGTTCCGGAACCTGAAGCGAAAATTGCTATCTTCTTCATTATGTGACGATTATCACTTTCTGACAGATTATGATTATTATCTGAATTTAAGTTTATTCAGTTAATAATCAATTTATTATATCATATAGTAAATAAAAAACCTCAAATCATTTGAATAATAAAGTACAAATATATTTCTTTGCAAGGTTTAAAGATTATTATTAATTAAAATTTATCATTATGTCTGACATTGCCACAAGAGTAAAAGAGATTATAGTTGATAAACTTGGAGTTGACGAATCAGAAGTAACTCCTGAAGCCAGTTTCACGAATGATCTGGGTGCAGACTCTCTTGACACTGTTGAGCTGATCATGGAATTCGAAAAAGAATTCAACATTGGAATTCCGGACGATCAGGCAGAGACCATCAGCACCGTTGGTGATGCTATCAAGTACATCGAGGAAAATGCAAAGTAATCTTGCATTGTTATAACCCATTTATGAGAAGAGTTGTAGTTACCGGCCTTGGAGCCCTGACTCCTATTGGTAATACTTTGCATGAATACTGGGATGGACTGAAAAACGGAATAAGCGGCGCTGGAATTATCACCCGTTTTAATCCTGAAAAGTTCAAGACCAAATTTGCATGCGAAGTAAAGGGATACGACTCTGCTAATTTCTTTGACAGAAAAGAGGTCAATAAGCTTGACCTGTATTCACAGTTTGCATTGGTTGCGACTGATGAAGCCATCAAGGACTCCGGGCTTGATCTCGAAAAGATCGATAAAGACAGGACCGGTGTTATCTGGGCTTCAGGAATTGGAGGGCTTGAAACCTTTTTTCTGGCAATTAAACAACATGTTCTTGGAGATGGAACTCCCCGATTCAGTCCTTTCTTTATACCTAAGATGATTGCCGACATAGCAGCCGGGACGATCTCCATAAAATTCGGTTTCAGAGGTCCCAATTTTTCTACTATTTCAGCCTGCGCTTCTTCAACAAATTCAATTATTGATGCTTTTAATTATATACGCTGGGGAAAAGCAGATATTTTTGTTACCGGCGGTTCTGAAGCAGCAATAAATGAACCGGGCATTGGCGGTTTTAATGCATTACAGGCTTTATCGACCAATAATGCTGAATATAAAACTGCTTCAAGACCTTTTGATAAAACCCGCGATGGATTTGTCCTGGGTGAAGGAGCCGGTGCCCTTATTGTAGAAGAATACGAGCATGCTAAAGCAAGAGGTGCAAAAATATATGCCGAACTGGCAGGCGGGGGAATGACCGCTGATGCTTATCATGTTACGGCTCCTCATCCTCAAGGACTCGGCGCACGTAATGTGATGAAACTCGCTGTCGGAGATGCAGGTCTGAAGCCTGAAGACATTGACTATATAAACGTTCATGGCACAGCAACACCATTAGGTGACGTTTCTGAAACAAAAGCTATTATTGATGTTTTCGGCGAACATGCCTATAAACTTAATATCAGCTCTACTAAATCAATGACAGGCCATCTGCTGGGCGCGGCCGGCGCTATTGAAGCTATTGCTGCTATTCTGGCAATTGTTCATAATACTGTTCCTCCGACAATAAACTTTAAAGTCCCCGATCCTGATATTGATCAAAAGCTGAACTTAACACTTAATAAAGTACAGAACAGAAAAATAAATGTTGCCATCAGCAATACTTTTGGTTTTGGTGGCCATAACGCTTCTGTAGTATTCAAAAAAGCAGAGGTTTAGTGTCATTCCTTAATAAAAAGCCTGTTAGCTTATATATTCCTGAAAAACAGGAATTTAGTTCCGACTTAAGAAAGATCCTGGGTTTCAGACCCGGAAACCTGAGATTATATGAAATCGCTTTTATCCACCGTTCCGCTTCCTTCACACTTTCAGATGGTAAAAAAATAAATAACGAAAGACTCGAATACCTCGGAGATGCTATCCTGGATGCTATTCTTTCTGATTTTCTTTTTGAAAAATTTACTGATGCCAGCGAGGGTTTTCTGACAAAAATCCGGGCAAGAATAGTTAACAGAGATATGCTCAATCAGATTGCTGTCTCGATGGGTATCGATAAGATCCTTGTCAGTAATATAGGTTCAACTCAATCAACTAAAAACCTCTATGGTGATGCTTTTGAAGCACTTATAGGATCTATATTTCTGGATAAAGGTTTCAGGAAAACTAGAAAATTCTTTATAAAGAATGTGCTGAGTAAATACCTTGACCTTAACACAATAATAAAAACAGATCCTGATTATAAAAGCCTTGTTTTTGAATGGGTTCAGAAGCGCAAAGCAAATTTGATCTTTACATACAAGGATGAATATGATTTTGATACCAAAAAGTCGGTATTCACCACTACCCTTTTAATCGATAAGAAAGAATTTGGCAAAGGGCAGGGTACTTCCAAAAAGGAAGCGGAACAGGAAGCTTCAAGCCAGGCATGGAAAAGAATAAAAGATATTCCCGGAGATTTTCTTTAGTATCATTCATTTTTTTCTACCTTTATAAGTTAAGGTGTTTGTGAGGAGATATGAGAACCAATGTGAAAATTAAACGGGTGCAACTTAATATCAATCAATCTGATGAATCTCCGGTGATTGGCATTGTTTCGACAGAACCTGATTATAAACTTTCCCTGGCTCTAAACAATAAATTAAAGATCTCTCTTAAAAATGTATCCCCGATTTCATTTTCTGACAACGTTGGCACCGATCTGACATTCAGCAGGTTTTCAGACCTGTCTGCAGCTCCAGATCAAACATACAACCTGACTTCCAATCGTTCCGGTAAAAATTTCCTTATCAAAAAATTAAAAAATATAGATTATATTTTCCAGATAAATAATTCTGAAACCGGGGCAGATCTTGATAAGATAATTTCAATTCTCAGGGACACTGAATGTGTGACTGCGGCATTTAATATCGATCTTAAATCATTAAAGGATAAAAATTTGCAATACATAATCCAATAAAAAATGGAAAAACTCTATTTTAATTTATCAGAAGAGGAAATTACAAAAGGCAGAAAAATAATACTCTGGTGTGTTGTTGCTGTATTTTTCCTTGTGGGAGTATATGTTGCAATGCTTAAACCGGTTTTCGGAGTAGAAGATGTAAAACCAGTCAATTCCGTTGCTCTTTTTGGTATCAGCCTGGTAGTAGGGCTTATTGCTGCTTACGCAACCTTTAAAAGGGAAGACCTTTATTTCTTGATTGATGATGATAAAGTTGAATTCCGATATGGGGTTTTCAGACCCAAAAAATATTCATTTCCCTGGACAAGTATGAGAGAGGTCGTTATGCCACATAAAGAAAAGAAAGTGAAGGTTATTTTTAAAGACAAAACCTCTTATATAATTGATCTTACCTGGCTTAAAAAGAAGAAATCAACCATAATCAGAAAACATTTTTTTCATGCAGCAAGAGCTCAAAATATAAATGTTATTAAGGTTATTCAATTATCTCATCATAAATCTCATCCAGGCGTTTCACACCATCCGGCAGAGTAATCAGATCTTATCCAGGATTCTATATCCAACCATATAAAAGAAGAAGA
>JBGOXH010000279.1:0-3745 GCA_041479075.1 Bacteroidia bacterium
GATGAAAAATCCGCAAGATTCACGTTCAGTGCCATTGTTTTCAATAACATTCTTCAGAAAGGTATTTCTGTGCCCGCTGTTCTGTTCATTTTCGTTCCGGAAGAAAACACCATGGTGCGTATTTTCGTAAACATGGTTATTTTAAAAAATGTTATCAGTATCCTTATGCCCGATTGAGATCCCGTTATCACCATTTGCAAAGACCGAGTTATTTCTGAATATTCCGTTCTGAACCCGCCAACATAAGAAAATACCGTCTCCTTTATTGTTATGGCTAATGCAGTTTTCGACAACGGAATGGTCAGATCCTGTTCCGGGATGAAATCCGAGGCCGTTCCCATTTGATGCTTCTGATCCTCTTATAGTTATATTCTCGGTTATCTGCCAGCTGAACGAATCACCGTTAAACTCATTGATTTTGACATTCTCGACAACACAATTTTTAGATTTATGGATGTATATTCCACCGCCCCGGCATCCATTGATATAGGCATTTGTGCTTTTATTGCCTTCAACAACAAAATCTGCAATTTTAACATTCTCTGCATCAACTGCCTCAATAATTGAACAGCTGTTCGTGATTGTACCGTTCAGGGAAGCCAGGTAGTCATTAACAGTCCGGTTGTCAAAAAAAATAACATTATCCTGGATATCAGTTATTAAGGCTGTAGTGACATCCCATCCCTGGTTGTGTTGATCGTCGTAAAGCTGTATTCCCATCCCGACTTTAAAACCTCTTATATCTTTGACAACTGCTTTTAGCATCCCCCAGTCAGCATCGATGATGAAGCTGGTCTTAAATCCATCGCATTTCTGCAGAATGGTTGAACTGCCTGATCCGATCAGTGATGTATTATCTGAGAGTCGAACCGGACCGATTATTTTAAATGTCCCGGGATTAAGCTTTACGGTACCGCAACCACTTGATTTAACAGCATCGAGTGCTATCTGAATTGCTTCAGATGTAAATCCCGGTATATCAGCATCAGTACCACCGACGGTAATAATAAGGTCAGCATGTCTAACATCCACCAGCCCGATATTCTGAGCTGTAATGCCTTGATTCATTGAAAGGCAGATAATTAAACAAAACAGGTTCAAAAGATTATTTTTCATGACAGCATCCTCCATTTAGTTTTTAAATATACTAATTGTTGAATTTTTATGACTGGATGATCATGGATTATATTTAATTGCCATCGGCCTTAACCGACAATTTGAAAGCTATTCCTGATCTTGGGACTTTAGCTCCCTGGGGGCGACCTGTTTAATCTTCTTTTCGGTATGAGTCGACATGACAATTTTAATGAGGAAAATTTATGGATGTTGCATTAAAAATATAATTAAAGTTAAATTTGAACCTATTTAAATATATACATCAAGACCAAATATCCGAATAAAAATATCCTCATAATCAGAATTTTAAATATTGTATAACAATTATGCTTTTAAAAGAAAAATATGGTCAGACAGCTCTGGTGGCCGGAGCTTCTGAAGGCATCGGGGCCGCTTTTTCTATCTATCTGGCTGCTGCCGGGATGGATCTGGTATTGATTGCCAGACGCAGCGGACCACTGGAAAAACTTGCTTCTTCATTAATCAATAAATATCACATAAACGTGTTGACTGTTTGTTGTGATCTGTCAGAGCCTGGTGCAGCACGTTACATAAAAAATACAGTTAGAAATAAGGAGATAAATGTACTTGTTTATAATGCTGCACTTTCCCATATAGGACCTTTTGAAAATGACACAGAAGAGCATAATATTCAAATTGCATATACCAATATGATCACTCCAATGACTCTGGTCAGAATGTTTGGAGAGACAATGATTCAAAAGGGGAGAGGATCAGTAATTTTAATGGCATCACTTGCAGGTTTCCAGGGAAGCGGATTTTTAGCCGCTTATGCGGCGACCAAAGCCTTTAACCGGGTGCTGGCTGAAAGTTTGTGGTACGAATGGAAAAACAGAAGCGTTGATGTCATCGCTTGTTGTGCCGGAGCTACTGCTTCAGAAAATTACATCCGGACTAATCCAGAGAAAAGTGGCTTTTTTACCCCACGGATTCAAAGCCCGGAAGAAGTTGTGGAAGATTGTTTTAAACAACTAGGGAAAAAACCATCTTTCGTTTCTGGTCGTGGTAATAAACTGGCAAACTTTGTAATGCAAAAATTGCTTTCCCGAAAAATGGCGGTAAAAATCATGAGTGATGCTACCCGGAAAAGATATCACCTGTAATTATTATTACTCCTTAATAATCTTATCCTCTAGTAAATGAAGGGGATAATTCTATAAGGAACTTTTCTAACATACTGCTCCCAAAGTGCTCCGTATTTATTACTGCATAGTTTGTCATCAGCAATCTGACGAGGAATTAAGAGAGCAATATAATATAGCGGATAGAGCCATGGCCAGATTGAAGATGAATGGTCTGCACACAATACGATTCCAGTGGCCATCAATATTTCGCCTAAATAATTGATATGTCTGCTGAGTCCCCAGAAACCGCTAACCAGCAAACTTTTATTACCATTTGTGATAGTTACTGGCCTGATTCCGAGAAAAGCCTTATCCGGGTTTTTCTTAAATATGTATTTCTGCATGTTTGCTCCACGTGTCAGGCACCAGCCGGAAAGAAATATCAATCCGTAAATCACCAGTAAGGATGCTGGTGTCTGCAGATCCGGCAGATCAACTGTAGCCCAAAGCGCGATAACATAGAAAAAAGGATAGAAGGCAAGATCTCCCCAGCCCAGTTTGAATCCGACTCTCTCTGCAAGAAAATCATAAGTATAAAGGTGTACCTCTTCGAAAAACAAATACTCGATCGCAAAAAATGAAAGGAATGCTGCTGCTACAAAAACACCTGCTGATGCATCTGCACCGAAGACTAAATAATGGTGGGCAGCGAAATTCAGAGTATTCAGCTCCAGCATAATGGCTCCGACCATGTAAAGCCACATTTTTGCATCAATCATTCCACCCCATAGCTGGGGATTCTCCAGCCTGCCAAGGTAGAAATCAGCCAGAAAAGATTTTTTAACGGCTGGAAAGGGCAAAACGATAGCAAATGAAAAGATCACTCCGAAAGTAATTGCTCCTGCAAGTGAGTGCCATCTGTATTGATATAACCAATCCCATTCCAATACGCCTGTATAACAAAGTATGATCCAGGTCAGAAGAACCACGAAAAGCACCAGGAGGCCGTTAAGCCTGTACCTTAATTTTTCAGAGGAACCTGGTTTACTCACATATCCTGTGACCCAGCGACCGGGAAGTATTGCATTTAAGATGAAAATGAAGATATATATAAAGAAGGGAGCAAAAAATCCAAATACTTTTTCCATTTTAGTTGATAGAAAATTTCATAACTGTATTAAAAACCATTTTTCAATATTGTCTTCTCCGAAAAGACATAGCCTTATCTATTTCACAGGAATAAACAGAGAATTCCCATTGTTAAATTTCCTGTCCAGAAGCAAATCCACAACCTGCACTCCACCCATCATTGTACCATAAAGACCATGAGCAAATTTTGGCTGGTAGAGATTCCGGATGGGTGTTTTCATTGGCAGACGCTTCGGGCCGAACTGTGTTACCAGAGAAGCAATATCGTAAATACTTCCTGTTGGAGAACCCGAAAAACGTGCATAAGTCGCAGGTGTGGCTATGTCTTTTACAACAATATGTTTTTTCAGATCAGGGATGAAATATTTCTCTGCAATATCGATCAGGAAATCGGC
>JBGOXH010000257.1:0-4085 GCA_041479075.1 Bacteroidia bacterium
CCCCATTTTAACATGGAAGACTATACTATTGATTTTTCAAAAAGATAGTTAAAAATCCTTTAAAAATTGTCTCCATTTTGTAAGATCCGTATTCATCTTTCCGAAAATTGAATCTTTAACTGCCAGCTTAATTAATTCTTTTTCAGCAGCCGGATATAATCTCAGGTTTTTCCCTTCAACACAGAGCAGGTAATTTCCATCAGGAGAAAAAGATGGCCGTATACCTATAAATTTTCTTATTGGCAATCTGTCTATGTAATATAATACTGAAAAGTCAGTACCTGAAATATTTGTGACAATTGATTTTGCCGAAACATCGACATAAGAATAAAAGTAATTAAACTGATGTGTCGGATCAAGAGCATTTCCTTTCCGGTCGACACCATACTTTTTAAGATACTTGTTCAGGGAAATCAAATTATAGCTCTCTTCCGAGAAAATTATTCTGGAATAATTGTACCCTTCATATCCGGCTGAAGGGTTAAAATCCAGTTTCTCTGACAGCAAGAGCTTATCAACGAATGTAGAAATTCTTATCGCTTCATCATCTGATATGAAAGTGGCATCAAAATACCTTCCATGATAATTCCTGGGAAATCTTGCCAGGAATCTGACTTCAATGGTGTCATTATAAAAAATTCTATTAAACACTTTATCTCCTGTCAGTTTCCAGATAACTACCGGATATTTTATAGAAGCTGAAACACTTAATATGTATTTCGAATTTTTTGCAAAATCTACAGACCAGACAACTGATTTAATATCGGTTAACCTGTTAGCTTTTTCATAAGAGCCGGAACTGTCATTATATTGCCAGATGAATATAGTGGAATCTTTTGAAGCTGAGGCAATAAATCTGCCATCAGGTGAAAAAACAGCACCATTGACTTCGCCTGTGTGTCCTTTCAGCTCATAATCTGAACTATTCTCAAGGTTATGAACTGTGATAATGTTATTCCCTTTAAGTACAGTAATGATATTATTCTTCGGAGAGAAATCAATAACGTTAAAAGGATTTAGCGGATTAAAGACAATGTCAGATTTATAGATTTTCTCACCGTTTAAATTCCATATTACCGCTGTACTATCCCAGTAAACAATGCCAATATATTTATTATCAGGTGATAGCTTTACAGATGCCACGGGAGTTAAGTTTTCCCTTTTTGAAAAAACCAGTTTACCTTTTATATCCCAGATATTTAAAGTGTTATCCTCCTGGAAACCATAAATATATTTCCCATCCCGTGAAAATCTGGCATAACTGATTTTCGAACTGCAGGGAGTAAAATCGAAGATCGCTTTCTGAGGATCAATAACATTTCCAAGAGAATCGGGGAAAGGGCCATTATCCAGCATAGCATAAAAAGCATCAAAAAGTGCTTTAATAGCTATTGTTGATGTAGAGTCCTTATTGTAAGCATTCAGAGCTGTCTGAAAACTGAGTGATGGGGAAAAATCATTCTGCAGAAATGCCTCAGTTGTTAGTTTTTCGGATTTTGCACGGACATTTAAACGAAAGTAATAAATCACTATTGATACTATAATTATCAAAAAACCGGCAGCAGAGTAACTTAGTGTTCGATGAAAGGCTCTTTTCTTTGCTAAGATATTCTTCTTGCTGTTTTCTACAAAATCACTTAACTTCTTATTAAGAAACAACTTATCTTCATATGGAGCGATATAATTTAAGTCATCAGGTTCCAGGAATATCTTTCTTTTTTCATAATTAGCATATGCATTTTCAATGAATTGCCTTATTTCAATGATTTCTTTTTCGACAAGTGTAATCTTTTCGTAAATCTTTGCCGCAAGTGCATCATGCCGTAGTTCATATTTACCATCCTGATCTTTATCGCGGAGTATACGGAGATGAATGAATGTATGAAGAAGCTCATTAAGCATTTTCTCATCTATTTGTTTGCCAAGGGTGTTAGTAAAATCTGATACTTCTGCCAGTCTCATTTGACGCTTTGTCCCCTTCATAGAAACAAATGACTTCAATACAGCAAGGCCGTGCTCGGGATTATTAAGAAGAGAGATTTGTTCATCAAGAAAACTCCCAAGTAAATCTGATACATTCCCGGTTTTTTGGAGGAGAGAAAGGGAAAATGACAAATCCTCTTTCTGTTCTGTTTCAGCTGATGACCCTCCTTGTGATTCCAGATCGTGCGAAGGCCCCCCTTTTGATTCCCCCCCAAGGGGGGGAAGAAATCCTGCTGCTAAACGGAATATCTTGTCAAGGAAGACCTGCAGGTAGGTTAGTTCAACATCTTCACCTCCAGGACTAAGTTTTTCAAGAAGTGTTTCTGCGAAACCTTCTTCCAGATTGATATTAAATACATTACAAGGACCTTTTATTGCTTCAAGAGCATTTACCTGGGACATTTTCTCTATACGCACCCTGTTAGCAAAGAAAGTTGGAATGACTTTTTCGAATTCAGTAACACCGGCCATATATTCTTCACGCATTACGAAAATAAGCCGGCATTGAAGCTCAGATTCAAAAAGCGACTTGACAATATTTATGAATGATTTTCGCTCTTCCTTATCCCCGAAAATGAAAAGTTCTTCGAACTGGTCGAAAATGAAGAAAACAGGTTTATAATGATCGAGATATAAAGAACGAACCCCTTTTTTAAAATCTGCAGGCGTTACAAGTTTGCTTTGCTGTTCAGTTATCGAAGCGCTTCTGATACCTGAAGCCATACTTTCGATAATATTCCCTCCCCGGCGGATAACTATCGGCAGCCAGTCGGTATTCTGGAACTTGTTCGCCAATCCGCAATGAATGAGCGATGACTTGCCTGTTCCGGAGACTCCGTAAACGAGCATAATTTTACTCTCGAAAACACGATGATAGAGTTCTTCTATCTCGCGGTCGCGGCCGAAAAATATCTCCCGGTCATCTTTGGTGTAACTGTCGAGGAATTTGAATGGAGACTTCATTGTTTCTTACGTTGAAAAATAATTATCCAGAAGATAGCACCAAGGCATAAAGGGATCCCAAAAGCCAGTGCATGCTCAAAAATTGTCATTGTCCTGTGTTCGAGGACCTTATAAATTACTTCTATAAGACCGAATACTGACAGGACGAAAAGGATCATACTGAATCTTTTATTAGATTGTTTTTCAATCATGTCATATTTTTCCACCTCATCCTCGTGAGACTGGCGCAGCACATTATTCAGTTCGTAAAGCTCTTCTTTAAGCTCTATCTGCAGCTCCATGATCTGGAAATTGTTTATCATCATAACATAATAGTCATTATGCTGGTGATAGACTGATACTTTTGAAAAGATCGCTTTTAGTGAAATTCGTGTATACCTGTTAAGATACTCTTTCACCTTATGGTGGTTATTGGGATCAATACGCGACACTTCCTTCATAAGCTGAAGAAAAACAGATCGTTGCATGACACCAAGGATTGTAAGCCATAAGCTTTTAGGGAAGGAATTTGTATAAAAGGCTCTGATGAATTCCGGATCGGCTGAATTGCAGTTATTGAAAACGGCTGCACCCTCGAGGCTGTTTGCATAATAGATCTGCCTGAAAGGTTGGAAAAGCTCGCTCTCGCGCTGAAGGACATCGGCACCAGGAGCAAAATCAAAATTGTAAACTTTTCTAAGGTAGAATAACGCCAGATGGACGATCCCTTCATCCGCAATTTCTTCTGCCGGCTGTGCATAGGTAACCGGATAAAACCGGTGATTATCAAAGAATTCAACTTTAAATCTTGCGTTCACATTGTAAAGCAGATAATTAATCAAATTACTCATCCGCCATCCTGATACTTCGACATTTCCCTGTGGCGGTTTTTCGAACAAACCAGATTCCTTGTCTGCAATAAGCTGAAGAGCTTTGCTACGTTCTTCCGGCCTTTCATTTTTTGAAATAAAATATGCCTCATCATGCCGGTTGAATAATCGCACCAGGTAGTTCATCTCGATGAAATCGGCCAGGCTGGATCGTTCATTGTCTTTGCCTGCCGGAGCCAGCTCAAGGGTTAACATTAAAACTGCAATATTCGTAAGAGGGTGGTAGATGATCCTGAAGCCGGAAGGATCTAAACAAACCGGAATTTTTGA
>JBGOXH010000266.1:0-3932 GCA_041479075.1 Bacteroidia bacterium
TATTCTCAGGCAATATTCTCCTGTATTGGAATTCCTCCCGATAGAATCTCTGATAAAAGCAAAACAATCTGAGTATTACAAAATCCTTGGAGAATCTGATAACAAAGGAAGCTCAACCGGATTTATTGAATTTATGCTCCAGATAATCGACGAATCGTTAGAGGAGTTGTTAACCACTCAAAATGTTAATCTGTCGGGTATTGAACGAATAGAAATATTCAGAGACAAAACAGGAATTGATTTTTTTACGAGACAAGAATATATGAGGCAATTTAAAGATATCTCATCTGCTACTGCGAGCCGTGATCTGAAAAAAGCAGTTGATAAACGGATCCTGATAAAAACTGGTGATAAGAGAACGACTCGATACAGATTTAAAATTAAACTAAGACTGAAAAAATAAATAAGGGAATTAATTTACCCCTGGCTGGTAACAATCCATATTTATGTCCACTAAGCTTTAATTCTGCAAAATCAATAATATGAATGTAATCGGAAATACACCATTAATTAAACTGGAACGGCTCTCAGAACCCGGTTGTGCTGAAATTCAAAGAGCAAAGATAATCGGTTCAGGAAAGAAAATCGTTGCAATTATTTGTGACTCAGGATTAAAATATCTGAACGGAGATTTATACAGGTGATAAATCCGGTTATCGGTAGCCGGTCTTACTTACTTTATTGCCGGGTGGTGATTCAAAATAAAATTCATAATTAAGATTGCTTAACCAGAAATAGATACAACTATGAAAAACATTTTTATTGAACTGACAGGAACTGATGATGTAAAATTTTTATTTAATGTCCTGCATATTGGATGGATTGAACCAAATAAAAACGGCACAACCATTAACTCTGATCTTCAATATATTACAGTGCCCAGAAAAGTAAAGGAATCATATCAGGCGGTCAGATCCTTAATTGCATCCCTCGATTCTTAGTGAAGGAGAGAGCTGATCAGAAATAATGACCCCTGGAATCAGTTCGCTATTTTATCAGCCACAAGATCACCAACTTCTGAAGTAGAATAACCCATTTTTCCTGCTCCGAGATCTTTCACCTTATTGGCAGTCACGTACATTATCGCATTTTCAATAGACTGAGCAGCTCTTTCTTCACCCAGATGATCAAGCATCATTGCCCCGCATGAGATTGCTGCCAGCGGATTAATAACATTTTTGCCTGTATATTTAGGAGCAGAACCACCAATAGGCTCAAACATCGACACACCTTCAGGATTAATATTCCCGCCTGCCGCAATACCCATGCCTCCCTGCGTAATAGCTCCGAGATCCGTGATAATATCCCCGAACATATTAGTGGTAACAATCACATCGAACCACTCAGGATTTTTAACCATCCACATGCAGGTCGCATCGACATGATAATACTCACGGACAATATCGGGGAATTCAGCCTTGCCCATTTCATGAAAAGCTCTCTCCCAAAGATCAAATACATATGTCAGTACATTGGTTTTTCCGCAAAGCGCCAGGGTATTTTTCTTTTTCCTTTTCCTGGTGAACTCGAATGCATAACGCAGGCAGCGGTCAACCTGCATACGACTGTAAACCATATTCTGGACAGCGATTTCATGAGGGGTGCCCTTCATGGTTACACCGCCGCTGCCTGTATAAACATCACCTGTATTCTCCCTGACTACCACATAATCAATATGTTCCGGCCCTTTATCTTTAAGTGGAGTTGCAACTCCCGGATAGAGCTTTACAGGTCGGAGATTAATGTACTGGTCGAGTTCAAAACGTAATCTCAGTAGAATCCCTTTCTCGAGGATGCCTGGTTTGACATCCGGATGTCCTATAGCTCCAAGTAAAATTGAATCAAACTTTTTAAGCTGTTCCGGTGCAGAATCAGGAAGCACTTCACCTGTCCTCAGATAACTTTCTCCGCCAAAATCAAACTCTTCATAATTAAGCTTAAATCCGAATTTTGAGGCTGCTGCACTGAGCACCTTTTTACCTTCTCTTACAACTTCCGGACCGGTACCATCTCCAGGAATTACTGCAATATTGTATGTTTTATTCATAAAGATCTGATTATTACCTGTTTATTCATTTGAATTATTGACAAGGATTTTTAGTCCCAGTTTAATTTCATTGTTCTCAACAATGTTCAGCATCTTCTCTGTTGCCTTTATTGCCGATTCAGTCTGATCGGCATCGAGTCCCTTGGTTTTGAATTCTCTGTTGTTCAGACTCCAGGTTATAACGGTTTCGACGAGGGCATCTGTCTTCCCTCCTGGTGGAATTGATACCTCATAATCAGTGAGCAGGGGAAGCTCTTTCCCGAGTCTGTCGTAGATTACTCTTATGGCTTTCATGAATGCATCATACTGCCCGTCACCGGATGATGTCTCCTGATAAAGATTACCATCAATCTCGATCTGAACACTGGCAAAGGGCTTTAATCCGTAAGAAAGCGACAGTGAATAATTTTTTATAAAGATCTTATAATCAGAAGTATCTGAGCCCAGAACATCCGATATAATGAACGGAAGATCTTCGGTTGTGACATTCTCCTTTTTATCGCCGAGCTCAATCACTCTCTGTGTTATCTTTTCAATTGATTCGGGATTAAGAGATAATCCGAACTCTTCAAGATTTTTCCGGATAGTCGCTTTACCCGATTGTTTGCCAAGTGCATATTTTCTCTTTCTGCCAAACCGTTCAGGCAAAAGATTATTATAATAAAGGTTGTCCTTGCTGTCGCCATCAGCATGGATTCCTGATGTTTGTGTAAAAACATTCTCACCAATCACTGGCTTATTTACAGGAATACGGATCCCGCTGAATGTCTCAACGATTTTGCTCGCTTTGGTAATTTCAAATTCATTTATATTTGTTTCAGCATGAAGCTGATCGCGCAGAACTCCGATCACGCTCGAAAGAGGTGCATTACCAGCCCTTTCACCAAGTCCGTTAATTGTAGTATGAATCCCTTTAACACCGGCCTTAACGGCAGAAAAAACATTTGCTACTGCAAGATCGTAATCGTTATGCGGATGAAAATCAAAATGAAGTGATGGGTAACGGTCGACAATTTTTTTGCAGAAATCATAGGTCTGTTCCGGATTCAGAATGCCAAGTGTATCCGGAAGCATGAATCTTTCTATCCTTTCATCTTTCAGGTAATCAATCATATAGAGTACATAGTCTTCTGAATGAATCATTCCGTTCGACCAGTCCTCCAGATAAATATTTACCTGCATGTCAAGTGATTCCGCTTTTCTGATAATCTCTTTTATATCGCTTACATGCTTCTCGGGAGTCTTACGTAATTGTTTTTCAAGATGCCTTAACGACCCCTTGCACAGGAGATTGATGACCTTACCTCCTGCATCATTAATCCAGTTTAGCGAAACTTCCCCGTCTACAAAGCCAAGCACTTCGACCTTCCGGAGAAGATTGTTATTAAGCGCCCAACCGGTGATTTGTTTGATCGCTTCAAATTCACCAGATGACACACGAGCCGATGCCACTTCAATTCTGTCGACCTTCAAATCTTTCAGGAGCAGTCTGGCAATGTGAAGCTTTTCGAGAGGGGAGTAGGAGACTCCCTGTGTCTGTTCGCCATCCCTCAGGGTGGTATCCATTATTTCGATTCGCATCTCTTTAATTTGTTTCTGAATTCATAACCAGTTATTACTTCCCTGATACTCAGGAGGTAATCAATATCGTCGAGCCCTTTCAGGAGGCACTCTTTTTTGTAGGGATTGATTTCAAATTCCATTGATTCTCCGGAGGGCAGAACAGAAAAGAGTTGTTTGTCAAGATCTATTCTGATCCTGGTTTCAGGTTCTCTCTGAATAATTTCCAGAAGATCGTTCAGAAATTTTTCCGGAACTACCACAGGCAACAATCCATTATTGAGAGAATTGTTTTTGAAGATATCGGCGAAAAAGCTTGATACAA
>JBGOXH010000090.1:0-10170 GCA_041479075.1 Bacteroidia bacterium
GCAGACCTTCTTTGTGCTCCTGATACTAATCCATTAGAAAAATAACCGTCTCTCCTCGACGATGCTGAAACAGGTGATGGAGTGTTCCACCTTGATGAAAAATTGCTTTGCCTTTCTCTTCTGACATAAGGTACATCGTTCTCCTCATTTCGGTAAGAATAGTACGGATTAAAGCCATAGTAACCACCGTAGTAACCACCGTAACCACCGTAACCACCGTAACCACCGTAACCACCGTAACCACCGTAACCACCATAACCACCACCGTAATAACCATAATCGTAATAGTAAGGATTATAGGAGAACGGATCGTAGAAGAAGGAATTGTAACCGCCGTAACCAAAGTACAATGACGGGAACCAGCTATCATAGAACGGATCTCTCCAGTAAGGATAAAAAGAGCCTCCATAAAAGTTCCTTAATCTGCTGGAATATGAAAAATTATCATAATAATTATAGTTGTTATAAATATTCTGATAGGCAAGAGCATCATCATAATCAACTGCATCAGAAAATTCATTTGACACAAGGGTATCAGCAGCATAAATGTTGTTATAATAGTCTTCAGATTTCAAATTGCCTTCAATAACCTGTTTTTTTGCAGATTTCCTGGCCATGGCTACCGGCTGATCTGAAGGTAAGTAATAAAGGTCATCGTACTCGACTCCTGTATAAAGGCTTGATGTACACGACATTAAAGCCAGGAGTGCAAGGATTGAGATGTAATTTAATGCTTTCATGTTTGATTCCCTCTTTTGTTTCTTAATTAAGCGCAAATATTGTACCAAACAAATGTGCTCCTTTATTGAAGTTTTCACCGGCATCAAATTTAATAAAAAAAGGACAAGTATCAGCATGTCCTTTTTAATAATTATCATCTAAGTTTTTTTACCTGCTTCTGTCTCCTGACCGGGACTTTGAACCCGAAGATGATCTCGATGTCGATGCAGGTTTTGACCTTGAACCTGAAGAGGATGATCTTGCTGCACTACCTGACGATGATCCCCTGTTTCTTGACATTGTTGCTCCTGATCTCTGAGACGATGAGGTTCTCGCAGGTGCGTTGTAAGTCCTGCCTGAAGATGAACCTCTATTAACCTGAGATCTTGAAGGAGCGGTTGCAGAACCCTGTGATCTGGTCATTGTGCTTCCATAATTGCTCCTTGCAGGTGCAGTTTGTTCCATCCTTCTGTTTGATGGATTAGTTAACGGGACTGCACTACCTTTTCTTTCGCCTGGGTTATTACCGAAATTTCCATTATTTCCGCCAGGTCGGCTGTTGTTGTTATTGCCGTTATTACCTGTATTGCTTCCGTTGTGGCCAAAATTCCCATTGTTTCCGTATGTCCGGCTATTCTGGTTATTCCCGTTATTACTGTTATTACCGTTGTTACCGTTATTTCCGTTATTACCGTTATTACCGTTATTACCGGTATTACCGTTGTTACCGTTGTTACCGTTATTACCGGTATTACCGTTATTACCGTTGTTACCGTTGTGTCCGTTGTGTCCGTTATTACCGTTATTAGAACCGGCACCAGGATTTGCTCCACCATTATTCTTGTTCATATCTGGTCTGGAGCCAGGGGCTTCACGTCTTATACCATTGTCGGGATTTGGTCTGTTAAAGTCCCGAGATCTGTCATGGCCGGGAAATTCTCTGAATGAATTCCTGGTTCCATGATAATTGTTGTAATAGTCATTATGTGAATAGTATTCCGGTCTGTAGTCATTGTACCAGTTGTTATGCCCGTACCCGCCCCAGTAATTATCTCTCCATCTGTGGCCTATATTTATATTGAACACAAACGGGGAGTACCAGCTGTAATAAAATGGATCGTAACCCCAGCACCATGAGCTTCCATAGTAGGGATCGTACATCCCGTAATTGTAACCGTACCAGTCATTATAACCATAGTCATAATTATAAACCGGATAATTGAAAGAAAAGCCGAAACCGAATCCGCTTCTTCCATAAATACTTGCTCCCCAGGAAAATGGTCTGTAATTGTACCAGTATGAGTCAGTGAACACAGGAGAATAGTAGTCGAAAGCAGCGTATGACCTGTGAAATCTGTTGATTCTGGAGGAGTAATAGTAATCATACTCATCCATATAATAATTATTTATTACTGTTCCGGTACCATCATTATTGTAGTCTGTATTATCAGCATACTGTGCTTTTGCAGGTAAACATGCAAGAATAAGTGCTGATAATAATCCGGTGTAAAATTTTGCTTTCATGATGAACCTCCTCTTTTTTTAATGATAACTAAAGTTTTTATCTATTTTTACGCTATCGTTTTTCATTCAAGTTATATAAATCAAATAGCGTACCAAAAATATGGCGAAGTTTTTAACCAACAGGGAAGAGAATTATTCACAATGGTATAACGATCTGGTAATCAAGGCCGAACTGGCTGAAAACTCTGCCGTCAGAGGATGTATGGTTATTAGACCTTATGGTTATGCGATATGGGAAAAAATTCAGGCTGAACTCGACAGGATGTTCAAGGCAACAGGTCACGTGAATGCTTATTTCCCGCTGTTTATACCAAAATCATTTTTCAGTAAGGAAGCAAAGCATGTTGAAGGTTTTGCAAAAGAGTGTGCAATTGTCACTCATTACCGTCTTAAGAAAGATGAAAACGGGCAGGGTGTTATAGTCGATCCGACATCGAAACTTGAAGAGGAATTGATTATCCGTCCTACGTCTGAGACAATAATCTGGAATTCATATAAAAACTGGATCCATTCTTACAGAGACCTTCCGATTCTGATAAACCAGTGGGGTAATGTAGTCAGGTGGGAAATGAGGACAAGACTTTTTCTCAGGACTGCCGAGTTTCTTTGGCAGGAAGGACATACTGCACATGCTACAAGGGAAGAAGCTATTGAAGAGACTGTGAGGATGATCAATGTGTATGCAGAATTTGCCAAAAATTTCATGGCGCTTCCAGTCATTAAAGGTTATAAATCTGAAAATGAACGTTTTGCAGGTGCTATCGATACTTATGCAATAGAAGCCATCATGCAGGACGGGAAAGCTCTGCAGGCAGGAACCAGTCATTTCCTTGGAC
Organism: Bacteroidia bacterium; assembly: GCA_041479075.1. Taxonomy (GTDB): domain Bacteria; phylum Bacteroidota; class Bacteroidia; order Bacteroidales; family VadinHA17; genus LD21. The sequence goes on from JBGOXH010000090.1 coordinate 3,081, forward strand.
AAAATTTTGCAAAAGCCTTTGATGTTCAGTTTACTGATAAAACAGGTAAACTCGATTATGTCTGGGCCACTTCCTGGGGCTTGTCTACGAGGACTATTGGAGCCCTTATTATGGCACATTCCGATAATCTTGGGCTGGTACTGCCTCCCCGTCTGGCACCAATCCAGGTAGTAATAATCCCAATCTTTAAAAACTCTGGTCAACTTGAAAAAATTTCTGAAGTTGCACAAAAAATTAAAAAAGAGCTTGAAGCAAATGCAATTTCAGTTAAATATGATGATCGCGATACCAATACTCCCGGATGGAAATTTGCTGATTATGAACTAAAAGGAGTACCTGTCCGTATTGCAATCGGACCACGTGATATTGAAAACGGAACGGTAGAGATTGCACGTAGGGATACGCTTAAAAAAGAGACTGTTTCTGTCGATTCGGCAATCGGTCAGATTTCACATCTGCTCGAAGAAATTCAAAATAATATTTTCAAAAAAGCATCAGAATTTAAAAAGGAAAACACCTTCTATGTCGATAAATGGGATGATTTTGTAAATATTCTGGAAAACCAGGGAGGTTTTATTATGGCTCACTGGGATGGATCACCCGAAACTGAAGAGAAGATAAAGGAAGAGACAAAATCTACAATAAGGTGTATTCCATTTGACTCTCCTGAAGAAGATGGTAAATGCATTTATTCGGGCAAACCTTCAAAAAGAAGAGTTCTTTTTGCACGCTCATATTAATTCATTATTCACTTTTGAATAATATCATCGGGAAGATCTGATTTTAATTATTTCATGAATAATTATTAATTTAGGTGCCTCTATTACAATTTAAGAAGTAAGCTATGTCCGATCATGATGATAAGAAACAATCAATTATAGGGATTTTGAAAGAGAAATCCGTACTGAAGCAAAAGGTGTATGACAATACTTTCGTTTCGTTCTGTACGGTAAAAGATATTCTGAAGAGTTTAGCGAAGGAATTAAGCGCCGGGCTTTGTGGCGTTGATTCCAGAATCAGGCTTGAATATACCGACCGGAGTAATTTTGATGCTCAGATAAAAGTTGCCGGTGATATCCTGCTTTTCAGCATGCATTCAAATATATTTCAGTTCGACAGAGAGCACCCTGCGTGGAAAACTGCCTATATCCAGAAAAATAAATACAATGCATATTCAGGAATTATAAATATTTACAATTTTCTTGCCGATTCATTTAAGTATTCAAGACTCGATGATCTGGGATACCTTATTGCCCGAATTTTCATTAATCATGAGAATCAGTATTTTGTTGAGGGAAAGAGGCAGATGGGAATGCTTTTCACAAATTATGGAAGCGAAGAGATAAGTAAACAATCGCTGGAGCTGATTATTTCAACTGCAATCCAATATTCCCTTGAATTTGATCTTCTGGTACCTCCGTATGATACGGTAAAAATTGCAACTGTCGGGCAGGCAGAGGCCAAAATTCAGCACTCACGGGTTATTACCGGTAAACGCCTGGGATTCCAGTTTAATTCAGATGATGTTCTTGAGAACAATTCTCATGAAACCTGATGTGGCGTTTTCAATTAAAATACCAAAGTACAGCCGGGCCTTTGATTATACTGGCACTTCTGCTTTATAATATCCCTCTTTATTCTCAAATTCCAAATTCAATCGATTCAATCAAAAGAAGCCAGCCTTTTAGAATTGCTTCTGATCTCAGCTGTGTGCACATCTTCCTGAATAATGCATTGCTGAAAAATCCAAATAATCTCATCCCTGCAAAAACATTATCTGAAGAAGCTACTTCCATTTTTCTGGACTCTTTAAAAGTTAAAGCATCAAAGAATGTGATAACAAGGAGATTATATGATTACCTGATTCTCACAAATGAATCCACTTCGGCAAAGCATATTACGCAATCGAGCGAATTGAATTTCTTAAAATATTCCGGGAAAAAGATCCGGAAAATTGAAATAAGACGCTTAAATGTTTTTGGATCAAATATTAATAATCCTTATTCAGGTAAACCAAACAATACTGAAAACATTTTAAATAAGACTCATTTAAATACAAATGAATTCATTATCCGGAAGAATCTCCTCTTTTCGGAAGGTGATACTATATCTCCTCTTTTAATTAGTGATAATGAGAGGATACTCAGGCAATTACCTTATATTGATGACTCAAGAATTGTTATTGTTCCTGTTTCAGATGAAGATGTTGACATAATTGTTCTGACTAAGGATGTTTACTCACTTGGAGCCAATTATGAGTACAGCTCAATTAAAAAGGGCTTTTTTTCATTGTACGAAAAAAATATTCTTGGGTTGGGACATGAATTCAAGCTAAATATCCCTTACGATAAAAATCTGCCGGATTCCCCGGGGTTTGGCGTTGAATATAATGTTGATAATATTGGTAAATCATTTGTCAATCTGAACCTTTATTTTTTTGATGGCCTTGGAGAAAAAACATATGGATTTGGACTTGAACGCAAATTGATCAGTTCCACTACAAAGTATGCAGGAGGGATCTCTGTAAGAGAAATGTTTACAACTGTTGATCTTGATACAATTGAACCATTAAAATATAATCTGCAGGATTATTGGTTAATGCGCTCATGGCTGTTAAGTGAGAAATCGGTAACCAGGCTGATCATTGGTGCCCGCTATACAAACAATAATGTTTTTGCCCACCCGTTCATACTACCTGATTCCTATCATTACCTTCAGAAATATAAAATGTTTCTTGGCTCTGCTGCTATTTCTGTTCAGAAGTTTTACAGGACTAATCTTATTTATGAATATGGCCGAACAGAGGATATTCCGCATGGCGGATTGCTTAATTTAACATTCGGGAAGGAGATTAATGAGTTTCAAGACAGATTTTATGCCGGAGCAAATATATCTGCAGGACAATCAATAAGAAATTTCGGTTATTCATATTTTTCAGCAGGATTCTCGACTTTCTTTCATCACAACTCGACTGAACAGGGCATTCTTCTTATGAGATCATCCTTCTTTTCAAACCTGATATACCTTGAAAATTACAGGATGAGAAACTTTATAAAGATTGATTATACCAGAGGATTTGGCAGATTTTCGAATGAATACCTTGTTTATAATTTTGAAAACGGCTTCTCGGGTTTCAGGAACGATTCTGTCAGCGGCCAGCAACGATTATCATTAAGTCTCGAATCTGTCCTGTTTAGTCCAGCAAAATATTATGGTTTCAGATTTGCATTCTTTGCATTTACAGATCTTGGTCTTCTTTTCGGGACTAATGAGACTTTAAGAAATGGGGATTTCCTTTCTAGTATAGGATTAGGAATCAGAATCAGAAACAACAACCTGGTATTCAATACATTACAGATCAGGTTCTGCTTCTATCCAAACCTTCCGCAATATTCAAAAGTAAATTATTTTTCTGTATCAGGTGAACAATTGCTTGAACCAAATAAATTCGATCCCGGACCTCCGACAATAATTCCTTACCAGTAGTTTTTAAGAAAGAACCAAATGCTTATTGATTTCATTAAATATATTGAAGAGAACCATCTGGTTAAAAAAGGTGACAGAGTGCTTATGGCTGTCAGCGGAGGGATTGATTCTATGGTAATGACAGATCTCTTCATCAAATCCGGTATTAAGACCGGAATTGCTCATTGTAATTTCTGCCTTCGTGGAAGAGAATCCGATAGAGATGAAGAGGTTGTAAGAAAATTTGCATTAAACAATAAAATTCCATTTTTTTCGACCAGGTTCAAAACGAAAGATTATGCTGCTGAAAGAGGTATTTCTATTCAGATGGCTGCAAGGGAATTGCGATATAAATGGTTTGAAGAAATCAGGAAAAAGAACAAATTTGTCAGTACAGCTATTGCACATAACCTCAATGATAATATTGAAACATTATTGATCAATTTGACCAGAGGTACAGGAATTGCCGGACTTACTGGCATTAGAGTCTCCGGTGACAGTATAATAAGACCTTTGCTTTTTGCTTCGCGGGAATCAATAGAGAAATACTGCAAAAGTCACAAAATAAAGTACCGGGAAGATAAATCGAATTCAGAAACAAAATATGCAAGAAACAAGATCAGGCACCTTGTAATACCTGTTCTAAAAGAGATTAATCCGTCAATAGAGGCTACCCTTAACCAGACTGCTGAAAGAATGAGGGAAGTAAATGAAATTTATACAGGTTACATCGGTAGCATAAGAAAAAATTCATTTGAGCAGAGAGAAGAAACAGTTGTTCTGCATCTTCACCTGATACAACCTTTTTTTCACAATAAAACAATATTGTTTGAGCTGTTCAGACCTTATGGAATTACTAACAGTAATTTAGACGATCTTCTGAATGTGATTACCGGTAAAACAGGTGGTCAGTTGTTCACCCTGACGCACAGGATAATTAAAAACAGGAAAGAGATCATTATTTCAGGCCATTCACAAAATGAGAATGAAAATATCAGGATAAATAATGCTGCAGAATTGAATCTGGCACCAGGGATAGAATCAGCTAAAATTTTCAATATTACCAAAAGTTATGTTATTCCAACTGACTCTAATTTTGGATGTTTCGATTCACAGAAAATCTCTTTTCCTCTGATAATTAGGAAATGGCGCCCTGGCGACTTTTTTTACCCGTTCGGCATGAACCAGAAAAAGAAACTCAGCGATTATTTTGTTGACAGGAAGTTTTCAAGACTGGAAAAAGAAAAGGCTAGTATTTTGGAATCAGGTGGCAAAATTGTCTGGATTATCGGGGAGAGAATTGATAACCGATTCAGAATATCCAGATCAACAAAAAAAGTTTTGGTTATAGAGGCGCAAAGGTAAAACGGCACAAAGACTCAATGGCGAAAATTGATTCCTCTGTCGATCAGCATCAGGTCGGCCATCGCGATCGCTGTAACAGCTTCAATTATAACGGGCATTCTTAATGCAATACAGGTATCATGACGACCCTTTACTGTTAATGTTTGCATTTTTTTCGTTGCAAAATTGAAAGTCGTCTGTTCAACACCTGTTGATGATGTGGGTTTTACAGCAACTCTGAAAATAATTTCATTACCATTGGTTATTCCGCCATTTATTCCACCTGCATTATTCGTCGATGTTTTTCCATTTTTATCAATAAACGGGTCGTTATGTACAGATCCCTTCATTGCTGCTGCGGCAAATCCTGATCCGAATTCAATTCCCTTTATTGCAGGAACTGAAAATGCCAGGTGACTTACTGCTGATTCAAATGAATAAAAGAATGGTTCCCCGATTGCTTTGGGTGGATTCTTCACCCTGCATTCAATAATGCCACCTATTGAGTCATTCTCTTTAACAGCCTTATTTATAGCTCTTTCCACATCGGTTGATCCTCCGGCTGAAATGAGTTTTGCAGCAATGACCGCATCTTTTGAGATCTTTTTTGCAATCACACCTGCAACTACCAGTCCCCAGGTTATTCTTCCTGAAAAATGCCCGCTCCCCCGTAGATCTGCGAAGTCTGAGTATTTGATTTTTGCAACAAAATCGGCATGTCCCGGGCGGGGTATGTCAATAAATTCATCATAGTCTGATGAGATCTTATCCTTGTTCGTGGTGATTATTGCAAGCGGAGCGCCATTTGTAAAACCTTTATAAATTCCGCTCAGAACTTCAGGCAAATCAGGTTCCTGTCTTTTTGTAGTACCCTTCCTCCCGCTTTGGCGTCTGACAAGATCAGGTTTGAAATCTTCAGGTCCGACAGAAATACCAGGGGGACATCCGTCTATAACCACTCCTATCGAACGACCATGTGATTCTCCAAAAATTGTCACTCTGAAAATTACTCCGAAAGAATTCATAACATCCTATTTAACTGATTGATAATACCTGTAAAAATCAATTACTTCCTGCACTGTTATTTTTTTCACAACTGCCTTTCCTATTCCTTTTACGAAAACGAAATTAATATCTCTGCCGGATCTCTTTTTATCATTGAAAATAAGTTCCCTGAATTTTTTTTCAGGTATATTATAATTGCCGGTAAGATTATATTTTTTAAGCAGATCAATTATTTTATTGCATTCTGCCTTCTTAATTAAACCCCTTTTATATGAAAAAAAAGTTGCTAATTCCATTCCTGATGCTACTGCAAAACCGTGCTTGACACCTGCATGCAGTTCAACAGCATGTCCGAAGGTATGGCCGAAGTTTAGTATCCGCCGTAACCCTGACTCTTTCTCATCCTTTGATACTATTTTTGCTTTAAACTTAACTGCTTTTGCAACAAGATCCGAAAGGATATTTTTATCCCGATTAATTATTCCCGTATGGTTTTTTTCAAGAATATTTATTATGGTTCTGTCACCGATTATTCCTGTCTTGATAAGTTCTGCAAGGCCTGAAAAATACTCTTCTTCAGGAAGGGTACCAAGCATGGTAGTATCGCAAATTACAAATTCAGGTTGTTTGAAATTACCGATTACGTTTTTAATGTCACCGATGTTAACTCCGTTCTTTCCTCCTGTGCTGGCATCAACCTGAGATAAAAGACTGGTGGAAATAAATCCGCATCTTATTCCTCGCATATAAACAGATGCAAGAAAGCCTGCAATATCACAAACTACCCCTCCTCCTATTGCAAGTATAAATCCTGTCCGGTCAATCCCGATATCAAGAAGCTTTTTTGACAGGTTCCCGATTACCTTAAGCTGCTTGCTTTGCTCTCCGGGCTTGATTTTTAAAACCGGAAAATCCGGGAAATCAGCTCCGTAAAGATCAAATACATTATTGTCGGTGACAACAGCAACTCCTTTTTCAGGAAGAAGTTTTACAACTGCTTCCCATTTTGCTCCTGTAATGATTGCGGAGATCGAATCCGGTGTCGAAATTATTATCTTTTCCAAGTTGCCAATTCTAATACCAGTTAAAGTTATAAAATCTCCGGTTCAATTTGCATAAATGGTTCACGAAATGAATCAAATTCAGCTCTTTATTTATCCAGCCAATAATACAAAAATAAAAATCCTTATCTTAACAGGTCTGGGATTATGTCTGGTACAATGAGGTTGAAAGAAAGTTACAATCGTGCAATTGTTTATTTGTTGGTTATCCATCC
>JBGOXH010000289.1:0-3562 GCA_041479075.1 Bacteroidia bacterium
AAAAAGTTTAATATCAAGGTAATAGTGATAAATCCAGGTGATTTTCACACAAATAATACCTTGAACAGACGGAAGTTTTTGGCTGCCACACATGAAAAAGATCCTTATCGCGATCAATTTCAGAAAACCCTTGCAATAATTGAAAACGATGAAAACCTTGGCTGGCTCCCGAATATCCTGGCAAGAAAGATAGTCAGAATTGTTGCAACCAAAAATCCAAAGCAGCGTTATATAATCGGATCTTTAGATCAGAAACTTGCCGTAAAGTTAAAAAGTATGCTACCCGGAAGGGTATTCAGATGTATTCTGGAAGATCATTACAAGATTAAATAGATCTTGCAGGTCTTGCAGGTACTGCACGACTTGCACGACTTGCACGACTTGCATGACTTGCACGACTATTAATATCCTTTATATTCTGCCTTCTGCACATTTAAAGTCTTTGGAATCCAGACCAGGTATCTCGAATCCTCACCCCACGTATTGCCGGCTGATGCAAAGTCGCAAAAACTGATTTGTTCAGGATTCCTGTACTCGCCTTCAAGGTCAGTTCCCAGAACAAGCGGGGCGGTGAAGCTCATCCAGATGTTTGCAGGTTTCATTGATGAAGGTTTAAGATCAACAGTTCCATCCTTATCTTTTGCCACAGCTGATTCATAAATGAATCCATCGTTGAATCTTGTATCCCGTGCAAGTACAACCGGACCTCGCAGAATTGCCTGATAACCATTAAGATTAACCAGTCTTCCCGTAAGATCCAGCTTTAAGACAACCTTATCGCCTTTGTTCCATAATCTAGTAATTCTTTTATAGCTGCCTGACTCTACATTTAATATCTCAGTAGCATTCACTGTAATCACAGAATTTTTACTCCATGATGGAATCCGGAGAGCAACTGTAAAGTTTTCGGACTTTTCAGGATTTACATTTACTTCGATTATATCATTGACTGGATAATCAGTTACTTGTTCAATGCTGATTTTGTTTTTTGATTTCAGAAGTATGCTGCATTCACTTCGGTTATATATATTAAGGTATATTTCATTTTGCCCGTCCATAACAGCAAATTTTGGCAGCATCATAAATGCTCTCGGACCGTTTGCATTGCAGCAGTTTATATGCATCCCGCATTGCTCCTCGCCCGCATGACGAACTCCTGAAAGCGGACTGTATTTTGCTATCTGTGAGCCGTCGTATTTCATTGCAGCCAGTAAAGCATTGTATGTCGATTTTTCAATTTCATCAGCGTATTGCGGGTTGCCGGTAATGCGTAACAGGTTAAAACACAGCTTCATCCATGTCATCGTTACGCAGGTTTCCATTGTATGGTAGGTAGGCTCTGTCTGATATTTTGCGCCCTTATACCAGCATTCGAAAGCGCTTCCTGATCCTGCTATATTTATCTCATTATCAATTATATCCTTAACTGACATCTCGACAGCTTTTAACCATGACTGTTCGCCTGTAATCCTGTAAAGCTCAAGAAGTCCATCATAGCATGACATCATTTCATAGGCTTTCTGTCCGTTTTCGTACGACCACCAGGTTGAGGGATGCGGGAAGCGTTCTGAAACAGTAATTCCTGCGAGAGCTGAAGATATCAGTCTTGGTCCATCCGGTGTTTCCCACTGAGCTACAATATATTTCGCAAAATCCAGGTAGCGTTTGTCACTTGTTTTCCGATACAGATAAACCATTGGTTCAAGAATGGAGCTGCTTGGCATACCCCTGTAATTCCCGGTTTTAACAATGTCGGCTTTCCCCGGGCCAACCTGAGTGAGAAGATGATCGGCAACTCGTTTTGCAGCATTTAATGCATCCTTATCAGAGGTAAGGTCGTAATAAGCAAGTAATCCGAGCAATGTATATTTCCTTCCCCAGATATCCCATTGCTGCAATGCTGCAGCATCGGAGTAGTTGCCTATATAACCGTTCGGCATCTGGGTGGCAATCAATCCGCTTACAGCATTCTTTATAATTGTAAGAAGCTCAGGATCATGGTTATAATCGTATGCTGCAATTGCCGATTGTATCCATTTACCCCAGAACTCGCTCTGCCAGAGTCTGGTCTCCTCCTTATGCCGGAAAGGCTCAATAAGATGATCGACATCCTGGGCTTTGATACGGCGTTCAATACACAGGTTCATTTTTTCACCCAGATATCCTTCGATTATTATTGAAGATGGAGTGAACGATAACAATTTATCGTTGATAGAATTAATAACCTGGATTTTGTTTTTCGCGACCTGACCAGAGAGAATAGTGGTTAAGAAAAGAAGTAAAAAAGAAATTCTGATTTTATTCATGATATAATTAAAATTTTATCATTCTTTACCTGTAATCCACTGATCAACAGGTTTTTCAAGAGGAATTACCGGTGCAAGAATATTCTGAAGAGTATATTGAGCTGCTTCGCTTTCACTAAGCTGATGGCTCCAGGTTACTCTTTGTGAAATATCAGATCCGGGTCCTGTATTGCCATATTCAGCATAGTAGGCGGTTTTATCGCGTGCGGTTCCCTGCCAGTTTGACCAGCCTGCCGGTACGATATGTGCACCCAGTTCACATCTTATAAATGCTACCCTGGCATAATCGCGCCATGGACGGCCGAGATAAACCTTTTTTGCCTCTTCCGCTGCTGTAAGTTTGCAATTCATAAAAACATAACCGAAGGTTTTGCCCGGGGGTGTGCTTGCAGCAGTGATATATGAATCTCTCTTACTGTGAATTATGCATTTGTTGAATAACACTGTAGCTGCTCCAAAAATGAAGTCAGTGGTACCATCAATATAACAACCATCAAAATATTGGCGGCTGTTCAGGCCATCAGTAAATAATGTATCCTGGTTGCCCAGAATGCGGCAGTTCCGGAACACGCATCTGTCGCCTTTGACGTACAATGCAATTGCCTGACCGACAGGTCCGGCGCTGTTTTCGATAGTCAGATTTTCAGCATAAAAATCATCAGCAATAACCAGAAGAGTGTAGGTATAAAAAGTACTGTTCCTTCCACGATTCATTTTACCGAAAAAATCATTCCATGTAATAATTGTTTTTTCAGCGTCTTCACCAATTATTGATAAGCGGGTATTACAGGCAGGAACGACAATTTTCTCCTTATAGATACCATTCTTCACAAAAATTGTAATACGCTGATCGGGGAACGATTTGCTTGCATCAATTGCTTTTTGGATGGAGGTGTAGTCGCCGGTGCTGTCTTTAGCGACAGTTATTTTGAAAACATCCTGGGAAAATGTTGGCAATGAAAATAAGAAATTTGTAACAATCAATAATTCAGAAAACAGGAGTGCTCTTTTCATTTTCAACTGAAATTAGTTTTATTTAAATTCCCTTAAGTCAGGAAATGCCACTTTCGGCTGGTTCTGCAATTTATTAATAATATTCTTCTGATCTTGTCAATCTCTAAATTGCATGCTTTAAAACTATTAATTTTAATAACCTTACTAAAGAATATTTATGAAAAAATTACTGATCAATCGACTGATATATAATACATTAAAAATGATTGTTGAGGTAAAATAAAGGTATCTGAGATAGACCT
>JBGOXH010000050.1:0-13886 GCA_041479075.1 Bacteroidia bacterium
TAAAAGCCGGATTGGAGCAAATAGATGATCTTTTAAATAAGGCAGGATACAGGATACGATTTCAGTCTATGAATAAGATTGATCCTCAGCTTCTTATTAAAGAATTTGAACTGACTTATACTAACGTTGCGGATATTTATCTGATATGCAGGAACGATTCAAAACCGACCAATCTTCACCTGTTCAGAAAAAAAACAAAAGATTTTCTTTACCAGCTCTATTTTTTCAGACCTCTTAATCCTTCAGTTGTCAAAGCGCTGGAAAAAAGACTCGATATGCTGACGCAGAATCTGGGTAAATACAATGATCTTGCACAGCTGATTAAAACACTTGAATATAAATACTCTGGTTCTGCCAATTTACCCGCGCTGGATGAGCTTATTGTTGTTATCCGCGAAGCCCAGGACAGATACCTTTCCAAAGTATGGCCTTCTGCTCATAAGATCTATTGTCCGGGGCAGAAGCTAGTTAATATTCTGGGATTCAGGCTTTTAATGATATAACAATTTGACAGACATATTTTCTGATAAATATTATTATTTCTGATAATTATTTCAAATATTTCATATATTTGCATCGAAATATCTATATATATAAATATATTTATTAATTAAATTTTTTAAACTAAAATCATCTCGTATGAAAAAAAACATGGGAACAATTGACAAAGTTATAAGGATCGCATTGGCAGTTTTATTTGTTGTATTATTTCTGACTCATGTAGTTTCAGGTACTCTGGGCTACATACTTTTAGCCCTGGCAGCAATATTTGTTATTACAAGCTTAATCGGCTTTTGTCCGCTTTACCTGCCATTTAAAATCAACACCGGGAAGAAGGAATAAAAAAAAGAGGGTGGCTTTGCAGACACCCTTTTTTTGATTTTCAGGTCATTAGGTAAAAATGATCTGAGAGTATTCGCCGCCCGCGTGTTCGTAAAATTCACCTACTGTAAGGATCCCGCTGACATGTTCTGAAAGATCTTCTTTCTTAAATTTGAACATATCCATAGCAAGCTTACAGGCATAAACTTTGCCCCCGCCAGCAGTAATAAGATCTAAAAATTCGCTTACAGGAGGGATGTCGAGTTTTGCCATTGTCCCTTTCATCATCCACGATGTAAAGGATTCCATTCCAGGAATTATACCCAGGAGTGTAGGCATTCTGAGTCCACCGGGAAGCCTTAATGCCGGATTCCCCACAACAGCTGTGTGAAGCTTATCCATCCTGTTTTTTATTATAGCATCAAGACCGAAGAAAGTAAAGAAAAGGTTTGTCTCAATACCTTCCATAACGGCTCCGTTACCCATTAACAGGGTTGCATAAACATCTTCAATAGCGCCTTTGGCACATATTATATTGACTTTTTTGATCGGATATTTCTGTTCCATTTTTAAAAATTTTAAAGGGTTAGATACAACTTGCCGGTTTTGGAATACCTGCGATTTTTGTAGCTTTTTTCAGAGGTGCTCCCGGAAAAAGCTGATAGAAAGTTTTAACATCAAGCACGCCCGAATGATTGATACTTCTGATCGACAGTGCCTCCCCGCTGTTGTGCTTTTTGCGGAGAAATTCAATGATTGCAAAATGCTGATCTGTAAGCGTAATGCCCTCTTCCTTAGCAATTTCAGCAGCAATCTCTTTTGTCCATTGGGAAGGATTGGTAAAATACCCTTCCTCGTTTACATCGACTGTAATTCCTGCATAAGTTTTTTGTGCCATAATATTGATAATAAAGTTATTAATTGATTTGCCTAATTATTTTCAATCAGTTTTCTTGCCGCACATCGACATCTTATTTGGAAAAGGAAGAGGTCTTCCGCGTAAAAGCATATTCCAGTAGATCCATTTGAAGAGAAGCTTTCCGTAATGGTTCAGACGTGATTCCTTTAATAAAAACATTGGTCCAATTACTGCATATGGGAATGTTCCGGGAAGCGGTTCAGTCTCATAGTTGAAATCTATAAGAATACCCTTTCCGTATCCGGTCTCGATAAAGCAATTGGAATGTCCGTCAAATGATTCTGAAAGCGGCTGGCCGGCAATAAAACAGCTGATATTCTTTTCAAGAACATCTGCCTGGAAATGAGCAACAGAACCTGCTTTGGATGCCGGGTAATTTCCTGCATCGCCAATGACGAAAACATTTTGGCGAACCAAAGATTGAAGAGTGAATTTATCGGCTTTTACAAATCCGAATTCATCTCCAAGTCCGCTTCCTGAGATTACGTGATCTCCTGAATGCAGCGGGATAGTTATCAGGCAATCGAATGGAACCTCTCTTCCGCCAAAATCAATAATCTTTTTGTTTGTATTGTCGACCTCCCCCAGAAAGAAATCAGTTATAAGATTAACCTTTTTCTTTTCAAGAAGAGTTCCTAACATTTTTGAAGCTTTTGGTTTGGTAAATGCACCTGACATGGGAGTGACATAAGTGATGTTTACCTTATCCCTGATTCCTTTTTTTGTAAAAAACTCATCAGCAAAAAAGGCAAATTCAAGCGGAGCTACAGGACATTTTATAGGGTTATCTGCTATATTGATAACAAGATTGCCGCCTTCCCAGGTTTTAAAAAATTCTGCAAGGGCTTCAGCCCCTTCAATAGTATAAAAATCAAAGATTTTCTTTTTCCATAATTCTCCCCTGAGACCGGGAGTATCGTCAGGACTGATCCTGGCTCCTGTGGCTATGATCAGAATATCATAGGCAAATTGGGTTCCGTCCTTGAGAAATACTTTATTCTCATCGGTTGCGATTCTTTCAAGTTCATTACATACCAGATCTATGCCGGCCGGGATAAATTTCCGAACAGGTTTAACGATGTCATTCCTTGAGTAATAACCAAAGGGGATGAAAAGGAACCCCGGCTGATAGAAATGATCTTTTTCTTTTTCAATAACGGTAATGTTCCATTCGCCTATAGGCAAACATTTCCTCATTTTGTTTGCCATTATCGTACCAGCAGTTCCGCCACCCAGAATTAATAGTCGCTTCATACTTTAAAAAGTATCTGTTAATTAATTAACAATACAAAATTAAACTATATATCAAGCTATATAGATATTTATGATATATATGATCTTTTAGAAGGATAAGGATGAATTACAAATTAAACTGGCATTCCAAAAAATCCTAAAATATTATTTACTTTTATCTTAAAGAAGTAATATGGTATTTATAATTCTTTAAAAATGAAAAAGCAGGCGATTTTCCTTATTACGTTTTTGTTTGCTTCTTGCATTTTGCAATCGCAGATAATAAACAAGGAGCCGCTGAGTCCGAGAATTACCGGTTACAAAATCGACGCAAAACTTTATACAATAACAAAAATTGTCATCGGATCCATAGATGCATTCTGGGTGAACATTTCAAGCGACAATGTAACTAATGCTCAGCTTCATATGTACATGAATGCTTTCAGCAGCAGCAAAACTACATTTTTCAGAGAGTTGAACTTTCCTCCGGGTAATAAAGAGTCTGATTATGGATGGATAAAAATCAATTCAATGACGGACAGAAATGGGGCTGACCTTACCCGCAATATGCAATTTATATGTCCGGATGATGGTAATACAGACGACAAAAGTGTCCTGAAAGTGAATCTTCCTGCTCCTATAAAACCAGGAGACACACTGTTCCTTAAAGTTAATTTCGAAACCAAGCTTCCGGATTTTTCAGTTTTATACTCTGACCAAACAGAAAGATCCGGATTTAAAGATGATTTTTTCTTTGTAGGTCAATGGTTCCCAAAATTCGGAGTATATGAAACACCAGGGATGAGGTATTCCATTCTCGGCGGTTGGAATTGCCACCAGTTCCATGCCAATTCAGAGTTCTATGCCGACCACAGTGTTTATGATGTAAAGATCACTGTACCAAAAGAATATGTTGTCGGATCAGGAGGAATGCTAATGAGTGAAACTGATTCAGGCGAAGGTAATAAGACATTGACTTACAGAGCCGAGGATATTGTTGACTTTGCCTGGACTGCATGGCCAGGATATGCCGTTTTTACAGATCAGTGGGAACATGTCAAAATAACTTTTCTTCTTCCCAAAGAAAGAACAGAACAGGTTGCCAGACAGTTAGCCGCAGTTAAGAATGCCTTGGAATATCTGACTAAGAATGTTGGTCCCTATCCATGGCCCCACCTGACATTTATTGATCCTCCCTCAGGCACGGGGCATTGCGGCGGGATGGAATATACAACGCTGTTTACTTCATGGTCTTCATATTATGTACCAGGATCGGTGCATTTTCCCGAAATGGTAACAGTCCATGAATTCGGGCATGCATATTTTATGGGGATACTTGCCAGCAACGAATTTGAAGAACCGTGGATGGACGAAGGGATAAATTCATTCTGGGAGGGAAGAATAATGGATCACTATTGGGGGGAAAACTCGGGAATGCTGGATAACCCTTTTATGAGGGTGGCAGACAAAACACTTGCGAGATCAGCATATGTCCATACCGGATCCAGACAGGTGATTAGCAATAATGAATATTCATGGAAATATCCACACGATACATATGATATGATGTCGTACGAGAAAGCCGCAACATGGCTTTGGACTCTAATGGGGATCATCGGTGAAGAGACTACAAACAATGTTTTCAGAGAGTATTATAAAAGGTGGGCATTCAGGCATCCCTCAGGCAAGGATTTTATTAATGTAGTTAATGATGTTGTTAAAAGAGAATACGGTGAAAAATTCGGACCGGATATGAACTGGTTTTTTGACCAGGTTCTTTACGGGACAGGGATCTGCGACTACAAGGTGGCAGGATTCAGTAATATTAAAAAAGATGCAGACCATGGAACAGCAGAACTGGGTGAAACTGCAGACAGCACAGAAACTTCTTCTGATTCATTATATACTGCTGTTGCTCGGCTTGAAAGAATAGGAGAGGTGATGCTTCCGGTTGATGTCCTGGTACATTTTACGAACGGGAGCGAAGTGCTTGAACAATGGGACGGGAAAAGCAGGTATAAAGACTTCTCTTATGAGGGGTACAGGAAGATAGATTGGGTTAAAATTGACCCCGATTATAAAATCCGGATGGACGTCAACTTTATAAATAACTCTATGACGGCAGATCCTGACCGGGTACCTGTGAAGCGAATTACGAACAAGCTGATTTCTATTATGCAGTTTCTAATTAGTGTCATTACATTGTAAATCAATATGTTATGAAAATATTTAAAGCTTTCAGCCAGGGAAGTGTGCGTTCATTAAGAGCGTGGAAAGGAATCCTCATTACATGGTTCGCTTCTTTATTAACTATCTCACTGGTTGTATTGCCGATGAGAGGAGCATTGAACAGCGGCTTTGGCAAAAGTATGGTGACAGAAAAGCTGAGAGACGGTCTGAATCTCGAAGTATTAAGTGACCTGAGCGGTGGTCTGAAGAGCGTGGTCAGCTCTTTTACTTCCGGATTCTTTTTGCTGATTCTTTTCGGAATGATTGTAAATGCATTCCTTGCAGGGGGTCTCTTCGACAGCATAAAATCACCTGCCAGGAAGATTTCAGCCTCTGAATTTTTCAGGGCATCCGCAAGAAACTTCTGGACATTTCTTGTTATATCATTAATAATCAGTGTGATAATTATTTCGCTGGCTTTTGTTATAGTAGGAATCCCGCTTAGTATAGTTAAAGACAATAAAACTGCCTCTGAAGCAGCGCCGTTTGTTGCAGCAATAATTTCAGGTTCAGTTCTGGCAGTGGTAATAATCATCTTTATAATTGTTGCAGATTTTGCCAGAGCATGGCAGGTAAGAAATGAAAAACAGAAATGTTTAAAAGCCCTTGGTTTCGGATTCAACAGAACATTCAGAACTTTTTTCTCCTCATTCCCGACGATGCTGATCGTTCTGGCAGTCATGGTGCTTTATATGCTTCTGACCATCATTCTTCTAGGGCACTGGAGACCAATAACATCAGGAGGAGTTTTTCTGCTTTTCATTCTGTCGCAGGCTATGTTTATAATAAATCTTTTTCTTAAAACATGGAGTTACGGTTGTGTAACTTCACTTATGGAACAGACAGATCCTACACCTGATGAGGCATTTTTTAAGATGCCGTAATTATCTTATTCATGAAGAAGCCGGTTGTAATTGCACTGCTGATTAACTCAAATAATTTGTTTGTTGAGGTCACTGCTGATGATTCAGGAATCAAAGCAGTTGTAAAAGATGTTGAAGGAAAAACTTAAAAAACAATTAAAATGTCGGAAATAGAAAAGCTGATTTTATCTGATAAGCAAACAATTCCAACCGATAAACTTATTTCTTCATTACTCGGTAAGAAATGGAATTTGTGGCAGGAAATTATAAAATTTGCTGTCGGAAATTATAAGGATATTTCCTACAGCTGGAATTATTACAACGACGGAAAACAATGGCTTTTTAAGCTGGTTCAGAAAAAGAAAACAATATTCTGGGGGGCTATGCATGAAGATACTTTCAGAATAACGTTTTATTTCGGAGATAAAGCTGAACCGTCAATTTTAGCAAGTGATCTTCCGGAATCTGTAAAAAATGAATTTATGACCGGAAGGAGATATGGGAAAATCAGGGCCATATCGCGGAAAGTATTTGATGAGACTGATGTGAAAATCGTTATGAGAGTTTTTGATATCAAATCGAAACTTAAATAGTTGCATATTTTCTTAAATTATTAATAATCAATCTTAATGAAAAAACTATTCATTCAGTTCTTTTTTATCATTATACTCTTCTCCTGCACAACCTCAGTAAAGGTTTCTGAAAATAGTATTCCTCTTCCTGATGGGTCTTCATATAATTTTATAATTATCAGCGATTATGGCAGAAACGGGTATGAAAATCAGCTCAAAGTTGCTGATATGATGGGAGATGTCGCAGATTATTGCAATATAAAGTTTATTGTGACAGGAGGAGATAACTTCCAGACCAGCGGAGTTCAGAGTGTGCAGGATACGCTATGGATGTCAAGCTTTGAAAATATTTACACCAGCCCGTCAACTTTTGTAGAATGGTATCCTGCATTGGGTAATCACGATCATCGTGGGAATATACAGGCACAGATTGATTATTCAAAGATCAGCCGAAGATGGAAAATGCCGGCAAGCTACTATACCCTGGTTAAAAAAGGAGACAGCATGAGCATAAGGCTTTTAATCCTTGATACCTATCCGATGGTTGAAGGATTTGGCAATCCGGATGAAGAATATACGCTTGATGATGCTCAGAAGCAGGTTCACTGGGTCGATAGCGTACTGACTGTGGAAAAGGAAGATTGGGTTGTTATTGTAGGTCATCATCCAATATTCAGTGCTCATCCGACACGCCACAATACGAAAGAACTGGTTGAATATCTCAATCCTGTTCTTAATAAACATAATGTTGATTTCTATGTCGGATGTCACGATCATATTTTCCAGCACCTGAAAGATCCGGCCAGCAAAATTGATTATTTTGTAAACACAGCCGGATCGTCTGTCCGCCCGGCAGCCTCAAACGAATGGACTGTATTTACTGCCTCTTCTCCCGGCTTCATCATCTGTTCGGCTACAAAGAAAAAATTGTCAATGTACTTCATCAATATTGAAGGCAGGGCTATTTATCGCTATGTCAGAGAGAAAAAGTAAAAACTTGATTTATGAATGTTGCCCGAGAAAAAATTGTCAAAAGATAGAGTATTGATTTTATAGCGATCTGATAAGTGACTAAAAGAATTTCATTTTGCCTGCTTGTTTTTCTGCCGATTTATCTTTATTCCCAGAATATTGATATCAGACTGCTCAGGTCTATAAATTCTCCTCATGAGCTTACTTCTGATGGCTTTTTCCGTTTTGTCTCAAACTCAGAAGTCTATGTTGCGATCGGGACTCCCGTAATTCTGGCGACCACAGGATTAATCAAGGATGACAAGGAAATGGTTCGTAATGCAGTTGTAATCCTTGCTGGAGAAGCAATTACTTCCGGTCTTACACTTGCAATAAAATATTCAGTTAACCGTGACCGTCCCTATTATACATATTCAGATATTTTAAAAAAGACATCTGGTGGTGGCCCGTCTTTCCCTTCCGGGCATACGTCAAGTGCCTTCGCCACAGCCACTTCTGTAAGCCTTGTATATCCAAAATGGTATATTATAGTCCCATCTTTTGCATGGGCAGGAACAGTTGCATATTCAAGAATGCATTTAGGAGTTCATTATCCAACCGATGTACTTGCCGGTGCAGTGGTTGGTGCCGGCTCAGCATTTCTGACATACAAGATAAATCAGAAACTGTATCATAAGAAAAAGATAAAACCGTGTGATTGTCCATAGATAGTCTCTCGCTCACGCCCTCTCGCCCTCCTCCCATCTAAGTATTTATACCCCTTCCAAAATAGGCTTTAAGCGTCTTACCTGTTAAATAGCAGAAGTATACTTTTGATGGAAATTATTTAACAACATAAAAGTCGGGGAAATGGAAAATTACCATGACATGCTGATGCAGGATGTCAGGTTTAAAGAGGGGTTGAATGCCTGTATGAACTGTGGTGTCTGTACGGCTATCTGTCCGGCTGCAGAATTCTATGATTACGATCCCAGAAAGATCGTGGATCTGGTTCAATCTAATGATAATGAGGAGATTGAGAAGCTTCTTAAATCTGAAACCATCTGGTACTGCGGTGAATGTATGTCGTGTAAAACAAGGTGTCCCAGGGGTAATACACCAGCCCTTGTTGTGATGTCATTGAGAACACTTTCACAGAAGCTTGGTTTCTTTACCGAGTCAGAAAAAGGACGTCAGCAATTTGCCATAAAAAGAACTGTCGGTGAAAACATTTTCAAATACGGATATTGTGTTGCCACCTATGCTGTAAGTCCTGAGAAACACCCTGAACAGGGACCAATTTGGGAATATATTCTTGAGCATACCTATGATGTTTATGAACGGCTTGGCGGTCAGATTAATGAGCTTGGTGCCGGGCCTTTGCGCAAGATTCCTGAAGATGCTAAAGAGGAGCTTAGAAATATTTTTGAGGTCACAGGTGGAACTGAATTTTTTAAAACTATTGAAGATCATTCAAAAAAGAAAGCAGCGGAAATGGGACTTCAGTTTAGTAATGAAGGTATTGATAATGAATATTTTATTGAAGTTTTTACTGCTAATAAAAAGAACCATTCTCTTTAATTGTAAGAAATAATTTGTTATGAAAATAGAGGGTAAAAAGAAGATATGGTCAGATTACCAGAAAGAGATTGCCGATGATAATTTCTTTTACGTCAGATCATGCATAAGACAAAGTTTTTTCCCCGGCTCAGAGCAATTCTTTCTGAACTTAATGAGAAACGTGCTTGGAAAGGATGTTTATGAAAATCCATCTCATACCACATGTACGGGTATCGGTTATCATAGTGACATTGTTCCGCTATCGACAATCATGACAGTTATTGCACGTCATTTTGCCCTTATGAAAGAAGCAGGATATAAGAATATTGCTATCTCGTGCGTCACGTCATTTGGAATATATAGTGAGATAATAGAAACATGGAAGCATTTTCCGGAAGAGCTGGAAAAAACCAGGAATTTCCTTTATAAAGCTACCGGCAGAGAGTTCGATGTACCTGAAAATATGGCACATACAAGCGACATAATTTATAAGTTCAGAAATGAGATAAGAGAAAAAGCCAAACATCTTCTTATTAATAAGCAAACGGGAGAGCCATTGAATGTTGTTGAGCATATTGGATGCCACTATGCAAAAATGTTTCCAAAATATGGTGTCGGAGGTGCAGAATTTCCAAATGTTCTTGGAGGAATGATTGAAGAGTGGGGTGGAAACGTTATTGATTATCCTGAAAGAAGACACTGCTGCGGATTTGGTTTCAGACAATATCTTGTTCAGGCCAACAGGGGATATTCATTGTCGAATACTGTAAAAAAATTCTCCTCCATGAAGCCATTCAAACCAGATTTTGTTCTGACTAATTGCCCGGGCTGTAATATGTTCATGGATAAATGGCAATATACCATTAAGGAAATGGAAGGTACAGTTTACGGTGATAATGGCGAATCTATACCTGTATTGACTTATGAAGAGCTTGCCGGGCTGGTCATGGGATATAATCCATGGGATCTTGGCTTACAATACCATATGGTTCAGTCAGAACCGCTTCTGAGAAAGCTGGGCATTGAGTTTAATCCTGATGATAAATTCAAAACCAAAGATGGAAGACAGATGCCGATTCCGAAGAATCTGATTAATGCCTGAAATGGACGGGAAAGTTGTTATAGTCGGAGCAGGCGCAGCAGGGATGGAAGCTGCAGGTCATCTGGCAAAAGCTGGCTATAAAGTGACATTAGTAGAGAAGGAATCCAGAACAGGTGGACATGTTAAAGACTGGTTTCACCTTTTCCCTGACAGACGTAACAGTGACGAGGTAATTAAATACCTTGAAAAACAGATTGATCACAGCAATATTACTTTGTTAAATGATGCGTGTATTAAGGCTGAAAAGAGGCATGGATCATTTATAGTACACACTAAAAAAGGGATTGACCTGGATGCTGATGCTATTCTTATCTCAACCGGATTTGATCTGTTCAGAAGCGAGAGAAAGGAGGAATACGGATATGGTATTTATGACAATGTCATTACATCAGCAGATCTGGAGGGGATGTTTTTAAAAGGTGAAATAAAAAAGAATAACGGAGAAGTTCCTGAGAAAATTGGAATAGTACATTGTGTAGGTTCGCGTGATGAAAAAGTAGGAAACCTTTATTGTTCCAAGCTTTGCTGTGTTACAGCGGTGAAGCAGGCAATGGAAATTAAAGAGCATATTGAGAACGCGAAAGTTTTTTGTTTCTATATGGATATGAGAATGGGTGGTGCTCTTTATGAGGAATTGTACCGGGAGTCGCAGGAAAAATACGGGATCAATTATATACGTGGCAAAGTATCGGAAGTTTCTGAGAATATTAATAATAAGCTGGTTGTAAAGGTTGAAGACACTCTTGCAGGACGGCCATTAAAAATGGAGCTTGATCTGCTGGTTTTGATGGCAGGTATGGAAATGTCAGAAGACGGAAAAAAAATTGCAGAATCAACCGGATTAGCGACAGGAGAGAACCGTTTCTTTCTACCTGCCGATCATCATTTTGGCAGTAATAAAAGCAATATTAAAGGGATTTTTTATGCAGGAACCTGTACCATGCCGATGAATATAACAGAAACAATTTCACATGCCCGTGCTGCTGTTGCAGATATAATTGATTTCCTGAGAAACAGAAACAGCTGAAATGAAGAAATTTGGTTTTACGATATTGAAAGAGAGACATATTGATTATGATGCTAATGATAAAAGTATCGCTCAATATATTTTTGACAGGGAGCCAAGCTTCAGAGTATGTATAGAGTGTGGCTGTTGTTCTGCTACATGCACAACAGGTAATTTTACCCAATTCAGCCTGAGAGAGTTACAAATTCTGATCAAGCGTGGTGAAAATGATCAGGTTCGCGATAAAATCAGAAAATGTATGCTTTGCGGAAAGTGTACACTTGTCTGCCCACGAGGGGTCAATACAAGAAATGTAGTTATGCTGGCAAGGGAAGCATTTCAAAAATCAATAAAAAATGCAGTTTGATCCGTTTGTCATACCATTTAATATCGGGCTCAACTTCATATTGATTTATGTAGTAGTGAGAAGCATACGATGGTTCAGAGATCTCTCACGATCTGATAAGCTCAGGCTTCAGCGTGGCTTTTTCGGAAAATCATTCGGCCAGAGCATTAAAGAGATATTTCTCGAGAGCCTGATTCACAGAAAAATACTTAAATCCAACTTCCGGCTTGGCTATATGCATATGAGCCTTGCATTCGGCTGGTTCCTGCTTATTTTCTTTGGAACCCTTGAAGCTGATATTTTCGGTTCAAAACACTTTAATGCTCCGTACCGGGCGATATTTTTTAAGTTTTTCAATCCCGATCATGGAAGATACGGCTTTGAAGCATTCTGGGCTTTTTTAATGGATCTTATTCTTGCATTCATCTTGTCGGGATTGCTTCTGGCTGTGATAAAAAGAATTTCTTCAAGAGTTGTAGGAATGAAGAAGACCACCCGGCTCAAAACAATTGATAAAGTTGCCCTGACTTCTCTATGGCTTATCTTTCCCAGCCGTCTTCTTGCTGAAAGCTTCACAAGCGGAGCCTACGGCACGGGTAGTTTTCTCACCGGATCGCTTGGCAGCTTATTGTCTTCATTTCTTCCGGCACACGAAATGGCATACCCTTTCTGGTGGCTCTATTCATTATCACTTGGTACTTTTTTTATTCTGCTTCCTCTGACAAGATACATGCATATACCCACAGAGCTTTTCCTGATATTTGCAAGGAATTCAGGAATCACCACCGGCGATCAGCCAGGCGCATTTAAAGAAATACAGACATATTCCTGCTCATCGTGCGGGATATGTATCGATGCATGCCAGCTGAATTTTGCAGCAGGAATAACCAATATTCAATCGGCATATCTTTTAAAAGGTATCCGTAATGGTGAGAATGTCAACGATATAGTCCATAATTGCCTGATGTGTGGAAGATGTGACAAAAAATGTCCGGTAGGAATTGAACTTACTCCGATAAGAATGATCCGGAGAAGAGCCGGTGAGATTGAACATGTGGAAAAAAATATCCTGAAAAAATATTTCCCTGACCGGTTGAATCTGTTTCCTGTAAAAACTACTACCCAGCCTGTATATAACTGGCTGCCTGAAGCTGAACCGGAAAAAGCTGATGTTCTTTATTTCGCAGGCTGTATGACGCACCTTACACCGGTTATAAAGGATTCGATGATTAAAATCCTTGATGCATCCGGAGTAAAGTACAATTTTATGGATGAAAAGGGAGGTGTCTGCTGCGGCCGTCCCCTGATGCTTGCAGGACAGGATAAGGAAGCAAGAGAGCTTATAAATTATAATTCGCAAATGATCTGGAAATCGGGGGCTCATACACTTGTTACTTCATGCCCGATATGTTATAAGATCTTTAAGGAGAGCTATTATCTTGATGTTGAAGTGATGCATCATACACAGTTTATAAAGATGCTGATTGAGGAAGGTGACCTGAAGCTGAGATTCCTGCACAGGAAAGTTGCATATCATTCGCCCTGCGATCTTGGAAGAGGTTCAGGAGTTTATGATGAACCTAAAGAAGTTCTCAGATATGTTTCAATGCTTCAGAAAACTGATTTCGAAGACGAAGATTCATTATGCTGCGGAGGCAGTCTCGGAAACATGAAGATAAGCTATCAGCAAAAGCAAAAAATAGCAAAAGATGCGGCTGCAAAATTGACAAAAAATCATCCCGATATTCTCGTTACTTCATGTCCATTGTGCAAGAAGACAATTGCATCTGCTACTGAAACTAAAGTTGCCGATATTTCTGAATTAGTCGCTGAAGCGATTGTATTGCCCCAATCAAAAAAAAAATATCCTGACTCATTGCTGAAGGTAAAAGAGCCTGTAAGTATTTTCTGAGATTTTATTTCAGCATTTTCTCTTCAATCCATTTCCTTGCATTCACAAATGCCTTTATCCATGGAGTCACTTCATCATTCTTCCTGTCGGATGGATAAAAGCCGCATTGCCAGGGAAAATATGCTCTTTCCAGATGAGGCATCATTACCAGGTGTCGCCCATCTTCAGAGCATAATCCTGCGACATCATAATCAGAGCCATTTGGATTGGCAGGGTAGGAGTGAGCAGAGAATTTCATTGAGATATGGTAATACTTTTCAGGATATGGAAGCGAGAACTGACCTTCCCCATGAGCTACCCATATTCCAAGTTCCATTCCTGATAAATTACTGAGCATCACCGAGTTATTCTGCAGGATCTTAACTCCGAGA